>CAZBZD010000001.1:0-62068 GCA_964496295.1 uncultured Rhodanobacteraceae bacterium
GAGGTAACCGACGTGAACCCGCGTAGCGGGATGGCGG
Source organism: uncultured Rhodanobacteraceae bacterium (assembly GCA_964496295.1). Lineage (GTDB taxonomy): Bacteria > Pseudomonadota > Gammaproteobacteria > Xanthomonadales > Rhodanobacteraceae > Oleiagrimonas. Next base: position 38 of record CAZBZD010000001.1, read on the forward strand.
CCGGCTGCAGCGATTTGTTTGGCACGTTACTCAAGGAGCTTCTTGAATTGAGGATCGGTTACTACTGCATGTATCAAGTCTTGTACCGCCCCACCGAGAGCCTGAGCCGTGTTGTTGCAGGCAGCTAAGCCGCCAAAGCCACTCTTGAAATTCGTTTTGGAAGTTTTGGAAAGCGTTGCGCCGTTTGATGAAGTGAGTTTGATGCCAAGTTGCCACCAACCGTGTACAAGGCCGGAGGATGACGAGAACTGTACTTCCGTGAGCTTGCCGCGAAGCTGTGTGCCGGTGGTGGAGTAGATTTGAGCGAATTTAAATTCTGAATTGAATGCGTTACGCACGAACTCGGAAATGGGTTCGCCGTTCGCGGTTTCGATGGGTCCGACCATGCGGCAACTTTTGTCAGGATCTGGCGCTGGCGCGAGCGAGACAAGGGCGACGTGGCTGCCAGAAAACCCCCGTAGTGCAACATTGTTGTTCGCAGACATTGAGTACCGCGCTGGAGTCATTGTGGCGCAACCGCTCAACAATGCCAGTACCGCCGCAGCGGCGATCAACTTCTTCATAGTGCTCCCCCTTCCTGTGTGTGTTTTGAGTGCTCAACTAAAATTCGGTTGCAAAGTGCCATCTAATCTGTCCACGTAACACGCGAAGTTCCACGGCACTTTTCAGAAAAACCCCGCAAAAATCCTCCACTTGCGTCGACTGTGCAGCCTAGTTCGTCAGCCTAAGCTTGCGGTGCTTGGCCAGGTTCGTGGAGGCCCCCTTTCATGGCATCTTTGCACCACCCCCACGGACGCGCAAGCTCATCGCGCGGCGTTCCGCGAGTCGTGTTTGCCGGGCCGGATGCGCGCCGCATGCGCAGGCTCGGCCGAACACGGACCGGGGTGCGTTTCGAGCGGACGCTTCGGAGAATTGTCGTCGGTCGGGCCCGGCCAGGGCGCGCTTTCGCCGCCGCGACGCGAGGGCGCGATGCCCGGCAACCGGCGCCGTGGCGACCGGGGTCAGTCGCGGCCGGCGTAGTAGTCCTGGTACCAGCGCACGAAGTTCGGCACGCCTTCCTCCACCGGCACGACCGGCTTGTAGTCGACCCATTCGACGAGTTCGGAGACGTCGGCCTCGGTGTCGGGCACGTCGCCGGGTTGCAGCGGCAGCAGTTCCATCTTCGCCTTCCTGCCCAGGCTCTGTTCCAGGACCTCGATGTAGCGCATCAGCTCCACGGTTTCCTTCTGGCCGATGTTGAAGATGCGCCAGGGCGCCACGCCGCTGGTGGCCGGGTCGGGGCGCATGCCGTCCCAGTGCGGGTCGGCTCCGGGAACCTTGTCGAGCACGCGGATCACGCCTTCGACGATGTCGTCGATGTAGGTGAAGCTGCGGCGGTGGTGGCCGTGGTTGAAGACCTTGATCGTCTCGCCGGCGAGGATGGCGCGGGTGAACAGGAACAGAGCCATGTCGGGCCGGCCCCAGGGGCCGTAGACGGTGAAAAAGCGCAGCCCGGTGCAGGCAAAGCCGTACAGGTGGGCGTAGGCGTGCGCCATGGCCTCGTTGGCCTTCTTGGTGGCGGCGTACAGGGTCAGCGGGTGGTCGGTGCCCTGGTGCTCGGAAAACGGCATCGCCAGGTCGGCGCCGTAGATCGAGCTGGTGGAGGCGAACACCAGGTGCTCCACGTCGTGGTGGCGGCAGCCTTCCAGCACGTGCAGGAACCCGGTGACGTTGCTGGAGGCGTACACGTGCGGGTTCTCGGCCGCGTAGCGCACGCCGGCCTGGGCGGCCAGGTTGACCACGCGTCGCGGCTTGTGGGTGGCGAAGGCGGCTTCCATGGCCGCGCGGTCGGCGAGGTCCGCGCCGACGTGGGTGTAGCCGGGGTGGTCGGCGAAGCGCGCCAGGCGCGCCTTTTTCAGCCCCACGTCGTAATAGTCGTTGAGGTTGTCGATGCCGACGACCTCGTCGCCGCGTTCGAGCAGCCGCTGCGCGACGTGCGAGCCGATGAAGCCGGCGGTCCCCGTTACCAGTACTTTCATGTGCCTGTCCTTGATGACTCAGAGGCGCCCGTCGACGGCGCCGCCGGGCAGGATGCCCTTGACGTCGTAGACGACCGACGCCGGTTTGCCCAGGGCGCGCACGCCCTCGATGCCCATGTCGACGAACTGGCGATGCCCCACGGCCACGATGACGGCGTCGTAGCTGCCGGGCTGCGGCTGCTGCACCGGGCGCAGGCCGTATTCGTGTTCGGCCGCGTCGGCGTCGACCCACGGGTCGTGCACGTCGACCGCCGCATTGTAGCCGTGCAGCGCCTGCACGATGTCCACGACGCGGGTGTTGCGCAGGTCCGGGCAGTTTTCCTTGAACGCCAGGCCCAGCAGCAGGATGCGCGCGTCTACCGGGTTGATGCCCTTGCGCACCATCAGGCGCATGACTTCGTGGGCGATGTAGCGGCCCATGCCGTCGTTGGTGCGGCGCCCGGCCAGGATCAGGTCCGGGTGGTGGCCGACCTGCTGCGCCTTGTGGGTGAGGTAGTACGGGTCCACGCTGATGCAGTGGCCGCCGACCAGGCCGGGCCGGAACGGCAGGAAGTTCCACTTGGTGCCGGCCGCCTCGAGCACTTCCAGGGTGTCGATGCCGAGCCGGTTGAACAGCTTGGCCAGGTCGTTGACGAGGGCGATGTTGATGTCGCGCTGCGTGTTCTCGATGACCTTGGCCGCCTCGGCGACCTTGAGGCAGGACGCCTTGTGCGTGCCGGCGGTGATGACCTTGCGGTACAGCGCGTCGACGAACTCGGCCGTTTCCGGCGTGGAGCCCGAGGTGACCTTGAGGATGTCCTTCACGCGGTGCTGCCTGTCGCCCGGGTTGATGCGCTCGGGACTGTAGCCGACGGTGAAGTCCTCGTTGAAGCGCAGGCCGGAAACGCCTTCCAGCTCGGGCACGCAGACTTCCTCGGTGGCGCCGGGGTAGACGGTGGATTCGTAGATCACCACGTCGCCGGACTTGAGGTAGCGCCCGATGGTCCGGCTGGCCTTGACCAGCGGGCTCAGGTCCGGGCGCTTGTGCTCGTCCACCGGCGTGGGGACGGTGACGATGAACACGTTGCACGTGCCCAGGGCGTCCGGGTCGGAGGCATAGGCGAGGCGGGTGGCGGCGGCCAGTTCCTCGCCGGATGCCTCGCGGGTGTGGTCGCTGCCGGCGCGCAGTTCGCGCACGCGCGCGTCGTTCACGTCGAAACCGGTGACGTCGAACTGCTTGCCGAACTCGATGGCCAGGGGCAGGCCGACGTAGCCCAGGCCGATGACGGCAATCTTCGGATCGTGCAATGAGCGCATGGGCGTTTCCCCTTGGTTGGTTTCTGGTGCGTGGTCGTGCTTTGCGCGAAGGTTTCCGCGGGTGCCGGCGGCCGGGGGGCTCCATCATGCCACCGCCGGCCGGCTCGCGCCCGTGGCCCGGCACGGGATGTCCGCGCGGCCTCAGACGGCGTCGAGACGGGGGAGCCAGGCTTTCACGGCGGCATCGATCATGTCGTAGGCGTGTTCGAAGGCCGGCCGCTGCTGCCCGAAGGGATCGGGTATGTCCTCCTGCCGCCCCCAGGCGTCGAGCAGGAAGGTGCGTTCCGCGGCGCGCGGCACCTCGCGCCGGATGCCGTCCACGTGCGCCGCTTCCATGCCCAGGACCAGGTCGGCCCGGAGGACCAGGCTGTCATGCAGCTGGCGGGCCACGTGGCGCCGGCCGTCCAGGCCGTGCGCCTCGAGCACGGCCCGGGCCGTCGGGTCCATGGGTTCGCCGCTCAGGGCCGCGATGCCCGCCGACGACACGGCGATTCCCGGCAAATGGTGACGGAACAGCACTTCGGCCATGGGGCTGCGGCAGATGTTGCCCACGCATACGACCAGAATCCGCTTGCGCACTTCGAACCCGTCCTCGATCGGAACCGCCGGAGCGGGCACTATCCGCCGCCGCCGGTGCTTCGTCAATGCGGACGGGCACGGCAAGCGCGCCCGCGGCGGGCGTGTCGCGGGCGGTGCAGACGCAAAAGGGAATCGCCATATACCATATTAAGTTCATTCAGTCAATACATATTCGGAAATATTGGCCGACGCGATATTCAAAACTTGAACTGCGTCACATTTGTAGTATAACGGATGCCCGCCTTGGGCGAAGTCATGACGATTTCAAGGTGGTTCGGCGCGGGGGAGGGAGCCGGACATGTATCGATGGTTTCGACAACGAGCGCTGCAATGGCAGATCCTTCTGGCGCTCATCGAGTTCCTGCTTCTGGCCGGCTGCGTGTACGTGGCCGTCGCGCTGCGCTATTGGGGCCATGCGGACGCGCGCTTCGCCTACATCGACGAGCTGGGCGCGCGCCCGGTGCTGGTGGCGGCGGTGCTGATCCTCGCGATGACCGCCCTCGGCCAGTACCAGATCCATCTGCAGGGAAACTGGCTGGGACGCCTCAGCCGCCAGGTCGTCGCCTTCGCGCTCGGCTGGATCGCCCTGACCGTCCTCTACTACGTGATTCCCGCCACCTACGTGGGCCGCGGCGTGCTCGGCATCACCTTCGCGATCGGGTTCGCGACCGTGGTCCTGTGGCGCATGGCGTTCCTGGTGTTCGTGGACGCCGACCGCTTCAAGCGGCGCGTGGTCATCCTCGGGGCCGGCCATCGCGCGGCGGAGATACGCCGCAAGATGCGCCGCAAGGCCGACCATCGCGGTTTCAAGCTGCTGGGCTACGTGCCGATCGGGACCGATCCGGTGATCGTGCCGACGCGGCTGCTGCTCTATCCCGGCGAGCCGCTGCACGAATGGGCGCGCTGCCAGGGCGTCTACGAGATCGTGGTGGGGCCGGATGACCGGCGCGGCACGCTTTCGTGCGACGCGCTGCTGGAATGCCGGCGCCGCGGCATCCGGGTGACCGAACTGGCGGCGTTCTTCGAGCGCGAGGCGGGCACGATCACCATGGGGCTCACCAACGCGTCGTGGCTGGCGTTTTCGGAAGGGTTCAACGTGTCGCGCCTGCAGCGCCTGCTGAAACGCGGCTTCGACCTGGCGTTCGCCACGGCCCTGTTGCTGGTCGCCTGGCCCTTCATGCTTGCCACCGCGCTGGCGATCTGGATCGAGTCGGGCGTCGGTTCGCCGGTCCTGTATCGCCAGGCGCGGGTCGGTGAAAACGGGCGCGTGTTCAACCTGGTCAAGTTCCGCAGCATGCGTATCGACGCCGAAAGCGACGGCGTGGCGCGCTGGGCCAGCCGCAACGACGACCGCGTGACCCGGGTCGGGCGCTTCATCCGCAAGACGCGCCTGGACGAGCTGCCGCAACTGTGGAACGTGCTGTGCGGCGACATGAGCATCATCGGGCCGCGCCCGGAGCGGCCGCAGTTCGTCGACGAATTCAACTCGCGCATCCGCTACTACTCGCTGCGGCACTGCATGAAGCCGGGCCTCACCGGCTGGGCGCAACTGCGCTATCCCTACGGCGCCTCGTTCGAGGATGCCGAGGAAAAACTGAAATTCGACCTGTTCTACGTCAAGAACCAGAACCTCGTGTTCGACCTGGCCATCCTGGTCCAGACGGTCGAGGTCGTGCTGTTCGGGCGTGGCGCACGCTGACATCGAGAGGGCAAGTCCATGAAACCACAATCTCGAAATCCCGTCTTCTGGCTGGTCGCGGCGCTCGGCCTGCTCCTGCTGGGCGGCTGCGCCGGTGCGCCGGTCGCCGACGGCCCGGCCGCGCCGGCCACGCAGACGGTGCGCTACCAGATCGCCCCGGGCGACACGCTGCAGATCTTCGTGCGCGACAACCCGAAGCTGAGCATCGCGGTGCCGGTGCGCCCCGACGGCCGCATCTCGATACCGCTGGTGCAGTCGATCATGGCCGCCGGCAAGACGCCGGAGCAGCTGGCCGGGGACCTGGAAGAACAACTGGGGCGGTACATCCGCTCGCCGATGGTCACCGTGATCGTGACCAGCTTCGTCGGCGCCTTCGACCAGCAGGTCCGGGTCGTGGGCCAGGCGACGACGCCCAAGGCCGTGCCCTATCGCCGCGGCATGACCCTGCTGGACGTGATGATCGAGGTCGGCGGGCTGACCAAGTTCGCCTCCGGCAACAGCGCCAAGATCGTCCGCCAGCTGCCCGACGGCAGCAAGCGCACCATCCCGGTCCGCCTCGGCGACCTGATGAACGGCGCGGTCGACGACAACCGGGCCATGCGCCCGGGCGACATCCTGATCATTCCCCGGTCCCTGTTCTGAGACGGCGGACACACGCAAGCCGCCAGCGACCGGCGACCACCGGAACCGAAAGCCATGCCCATGCAAAATCCATCGTTCGACCTGCATGAACTGTTCCAGCGCATCGTGCTGGAGGCCCACGCCACCTGGCGCTACCGGTGGCACGCGCTGGTGGTTGCCTGGTGCGTGGCGATCGTCGGCGCGCTGCTGGTGTTCGGCATTCCCAACAAGTACCAGGTCAGCGCCCAGGTGTATGCCGACACCACGGCGCTGACCAACCCGCTGCTGCACGGCGTGGCGGTCCAGCAGGACGTGCGCGAGCGCCTGAAGATCATCACCCACACGCTGCTGTCGCGGCCCAACCTGGAGACCGTGGCGGACCAGACCGGCCTGTCCCTGCGCGCCACCAGCCCGGCGGACAAGGTCGACCTGCTGGACGAGCTGGGCGCCTCGGTGAAAATCGCCGATGCCGGGGCCAAGAACCTCTACGACATCAGCTATTCGGACCCCGACAGCAAGATGGCGCAGCAGGTCGTGCAGGCCTTCCTGCAGATCCTCATGAACGAGACCCTGGGCGCGGATTCGTCGTCCACCGTGACCGCGCAGAATTTCCTGCGCCAGCAGGTGCAGAACTACAGCGACCGGCTGAACAAGGCCGAGCAGGAACTGGCGGCCTTCAAGAAGGCCCATATCGGCTACGTTCCCGGCGCGTCCGGCGGCGGATACGCCGCGCGCCTGGGACAGGCCAGGGTCCAGCTCGAGGACCTGCAGGCCCGGTACGACACGGCCCTCGGCAGGCAGGCGACGGTCAGGCGGCAGATGCATTCGATGGCGAACAACCCGGGCTCGGCGGGCCTGGATCCGCGCGTGCAGGAAATCGACGCGCAGATCGCGGCCGGTCGCAAGCAACTGAACGCGCTGCTGCTGCGCTACACCGACGCCTACCCGGACGTGGTCAACACCCGCCGCATGATCAAGCAGCTGGAGGCCCGCCGCGAGGCCATCAAGCAGGGCCGCACGGACCAGTCGCTGGCGAGCATCGCCACCGACAACCCGGTGTACCAGGAACGCCAGAAGAACTTCTACGACGCCCAGGTCAGCGTGCGCATGCTGGGCAACCAGATCGCGCAGCAGAAGCGCCTGATCGCCGAGCTCGAGGCCCGCCAGGCCAGGACCCTAGACGTGCAGACCACGCTGCAGAAGCTGACCCGCAACTACACCACGACCAAGCAGCAATACGACGAGCTGGTGAAGCGCCTGAACACGGCGCAGTTGTCGCAGGCGGCCTCGCAGAGCGGCAACAACCTGAAATTCCGCGTGGTCAATCCGCCCGTGGTGCCACTGGAGCCGACGAGCCCCCATCGCGGGCTGCTGCTGCTGGTCGTGTTCCTGTTCGCCGTCGGCATGGGCGGCGCCTTTGCCTACTTCATGCACAAGATCAAGCCGGTGTTCAGCAGCCTCAAGAGCCTGCGGGACTTCAGCGACTACCCGGTGATGGGCGCGTTCCATCTCATCGAGTCGCAACTGCGGCGCGCGGGCAGGCGTCGCCAGATCCTCGAGTTCGGCGCCGGGGTGGGCCTGCTCGCGGTCGTCATGGTGTTGGGTTTCGCCTTCAACGGGCCTCTCGCCAACGTGGTTCAGCAGGTCTTCGTCGTGGGTGTCTCATGAGCATTGTCGAAAAAGCGGTCGAGAAGCTGAAAACCCGGCAGCCGGAGCCGCCGCCGCGACCGGACGAGGCCGCGCCGGTCGCTCCCGTCCTGGCGCCGACCGTCGAGCGTTCGCAGGAGCAGGTGCACGCGGTGGAGGTGCCCGACGAGGCCGCGCCGCCGTGGCACCTGGACCTGGACAACCTGCGGCGCTCGGGCCTGGTCCCCGGCGAGGCGGAGGCGGAACGCCGGCTCACCGACGAGTTGCGCCGCGTCAAGCGGCCGCTGCTGAACAACATGGCGGCCGGGGAAGCCGGCGCGATCGCGCACGCCGAGCGCATCGTCGTGACCAGCGCGGTGCCCGGCGAGGGCAAGACGTTCACCGCGATGAACCTGGCCCTGAGCCTGGCGCGCGAACCGGATTTCGAAGTGCTGCTGGTCGACGGCGACATTCCCAAGGCCAACGTGACCCGGGCGCTCGGCCTCGAGGGCAGGCCCGGCCTGATGGACGTGCTGATCCACCCGCAGCTGCGGCCGGCCGACGTCATCGTGCCCGTGGACGTGCCGAACCTGCTGGTGGTGCCGACCGGGGAGCGGCATTCGCTGACCGCCGAGCTGCTCGGCGGGCGCCGCATGACGCAGGTGCTCGAGGCGTGGAGCGGTGGCCGGCACCGGCAACGCCTGCTGGTGTTCGACTCGCCGCCGCTGCTGGCGACCTCCGAGGCCCAGGTGCTGACCTCGCACATGGGGCAGGTGGTCATGATCGTGGCCGCGGGCCGGACCCGCCGCCAGGAAGTCCGGATCGCCATGCAGGCCATGGGCGATTCCCAGTACGTCGGCCTGGTCCTCAACATGAGCCGGTTGCCGCCGAGCGAGAGCCACTACTACGACAGCTACTACAGCAACTACTACTCCTCGAACCGTCGCGGGGAGGCATGAATGCGCACGTTGTCGACCCCGGTCGTGTTGTCCTCGATGGTGCTGGCGGGCTGGCTGACGCAGGCGGCCGCGCAGGACGTGCGCCCGTGGACGCCGGCCGCGCCCGCTCCCGCCGCCAGCGGGCAGGTCGACCCCGGCAACCAGGCCGATGCCGGCAAGCCGGCCGCTGACGAGGACGGCTCCGGCGACCTGCCGCCGGGCGTCGTCCGGCAACCGAGCCTCGAGGCGCCGGGCCTGGTCACGGGCATCACGGTGGGCGAGCTGTACACCGACAACCTGCGCCTGTCGCGCGGCGACGAGCCCCGGCAGACCGGCTGGATCACGGTGGTCCAGCCGTTCGTGAAGGCGGCCCATGCCGGCCCGCGTTTTTCCGGCGTGATGGACCTGTCGCTGGCCGGCTACCTGTATGCCGGGCACGGAAGCTACAACCAGGTGGCGGGCAACCTGCGTGCCTCGGGCACGCTCACGCTGCTGCCGCAGCACCTGTTTCTCGACGGCAGCGCGACCTACGGGCGCCAGGTCATCGACAACCGGCGGCCGTCCGGCTCCGGCCAGTTTTTCCTGGCCAACAACCGCGCCAACGTGGCGACCGGGACGCTGAGCCCCTACTGGATCCAGGACCTCGGCCGCGTCGGCACCATGACGCTGCGCTACACGCGCGGAAGGGTGGTGTACAACCGCGCCGGCATCAGCGAAAAAAGCGGCGATCCGCTGGCGGGCATCTCCAACGTCACCAGCGACGGCGAGTTGTTCCGCATCGTCAGTCCCGAGTCCGCGACCTGGGGCTGGGAGCTGGCCTACGCCAGCCAGCGCCTGAAGCTGGACGACGGGCGCACGTTCAAGTTCGCGACCGCGAAGCTGGGCCTGTCGCGGCAACTGGGCATGCACGTCCGCGTGCTGGCCGACGTCGGCAAGGAAAACCGGTACCTGCCCGACGGCTCGGTGGACGAGCTCGGGGCCACCTTCTGGGATGCGGGCCTGAGCTGGTCGGACGTGCGCAACACCTTCAAGCTGCTGGGCGGGCACCGCTTCTACGGCCGCAGCGCCTCGCTGTCGTGGACCCACCAGGCCGCCCGGCTGACCACGCGCGTGGGCTACCAGGAACGCCCGACCGACCTCAACCGGCAACTGCTCGGGCAGGGCGACGGGGCCTGGCTGGCCGTGCCGCGCGGTTTCTCGCGCATTCCCTCGCTGCAGGAGCGCCGCATCTACCTCATGAAGCGCGCCTCGGCCTCGGCCACCTACCAGATGCCGAGTGGCAGCCTGCGCCTGGGCCTGTACCACGAAAAGCGCGACTACTTCCTGCACGGCAGCGACGACGAGACGGTGTCCAACGCGCGTCTTTCGTGGTTGTTCGAGCTGGGCCCGTTCACGTCCCTCACCCCCAGCTTCGGGTGGCGGCGCCACGAGTTCGAGGACGGGCAGGTCAACCAGGGCCATTACGTCCAGCTGGAAATGGCGCACCAGTTCGACCCCGCCAATTTCATCAGCCTGCGCCTGCGTCACGGCACGCGCGACACGCACGACGCGGCACCCGGTTCCCATGGCTACCGGGTGAACGTGGTCTTTCTTTCGTGGACCCACCTGTTCACCGGGAGCTGAGATGTACGAGGCGTTCTACAACCTCGACGGCAAGCCGTTCCGGCTGACCCCGGACGCGGGCATGCTGTTTCCGCGCAAGGGCCACAAGCGCGCCATGTCCTACCTGCTGTACGGCCTGGAGCAGGGCGAGGGCTTCGTGATGATCACCGGCGCGGTCGGCACCGGCAAGACGCTGCTGATCCAGAAGCTGCTGGAAGAACTGTCCACGCGCAACATCGCCATCGCCAGCATGGCCTCGGCCAACCTCGACGACGCGGACATCCTGCCGGCCGTGGCGGCGGAATTCGGCCTGCCCTACGAGGGGCGCAGCAAGGAGGGCCTGCTGCAGGACGTGAAGCGGCACCTGACCGCGCTGTCCGACCGTCACACGCATGCCCTGCTGGTGGTCGACGAGGCCCAGACGCTGACCTCGGCGGCGCTGGAGATGCTGCGCATCCTGTCCAACCTCGAGTGCGACGGGCACGCGCTCATGCAGGTGTTCCTGGTCGGCCAGGGCGAGTTGCGCCGGGTCATGGTCGACAACCACCTGGAACAGTTGCGCCAGCGCATCATCGCCTCCTACCGGCTCGACCCGATGGAGGAGGACGAGTGCCGCGACTACATCCTGCACCGCCTGCGCGCGGTCGGCTGGGACGACGATCCGGCACTGGCGCCGGGCATTTTTCCCGCGGTGCATCGCGCGGGGCGCGGCATTCCGCGCAAGATCAACCTCGTCATGGACCGGCTGATGCTGTACGGCTACCTGGAGGAGCGGCACGAGCTGGACGAGGCCGCGCTGGCCACCGTGCTCGGGGAAATGCGCGAGGAAATGGGCGACATGCCGCAGACGCTGGAGCCGGAACAGGCGACGCTCCGGGACGCGCCGGATGCGGCACGTCCCGGGCCGGAGCCGGCCGCCGGGCCGGCCGCGATGGAACACCGGTACAACCGCGCCCTGCTGCGGCTGCTGCGCGAGGAGGCGCTGATCAAGCGCATCCTCGACGGCGACCTGCCGTCCGCGGACGAGGGCGACAGGTCGGCGCAGATCGAGGACCTGCGACGCCTGCGGGCGGAGTGGTCGAGCCGATGAACACGCCTTCGCCAGCCCCGCGCCCGATCACCAACGCCATGACCGTGGACGTGGAGGACTATTTCCAGGTGGCGGCCTTCGAGGGCTGCATCCGGCGCGACGACTGGCCGCGCTGGCCGGTGCGGGTCGAGGCCAACACGCGGCGCATACTCGCACTGTTCGAGCGTCGCGACATCCATGCCACCTTCTTCGTGCTCGGCTGGGTCGCCGAGCGCTTTCCGGCGCTGGTGCGCGACATCGCCGCCGCCGGCCACGAAATCGCCAGCCACGGCTTCGGGCACGAGCGCCTGACCCGGATGAGCCGCGCCGGGTTCCGCGACGGCATCGTCCGCACCCGGGCGCTGCTCGAGGACATCAGCGGCACGCCGGTGTACGGCTACCGCGCGCCGAGCTGGTCGATCGGCCCGACCACGCTGTGGGCCCACGAGGAGCTGCACGCGGCAGGCTACCGCTACAGTTCCAGCATCGTGCCGATCCGCCACGACCTGTACGGCATGCCGGCGGCGCCGCGCTTCGCCTTCTGCTGCGAGCACACCGGCCTGCTCGAAGTACCGGCGACCACGGTCCGCCTCGGGCAGCGCAACTGGCCCTGCGGTGGCGGCGGCTACTTCCGCCTGCTGCCGTACGCGGTGTTCAGGCGCGGCCTCGACCGCGTCAACCACCGCGAGCACCGCCCGTGCGTGTTCTATTTCCACCCGTGGGAAATCGACCCGGAGCAGCCGCGCGTGCACGGCGCGACGCTGAAGAACCGGGTCCGGCATTACCTCAACCTCAAGCGCACCGCGCCGCGGGTCGAGCGCCTGATCCGCGATTTCCGTTTCGACCGCATGGACCGCGTGTTTCTTGCCGCCGGGCGCAACGCCTATCCGGTGGTGGCACTCGGGGCCGCCGGGCACGACGTGAACTGAAGGGGGGCGACATGTACGGTCACGCACACGACGGTCGTTCCGTCACTGCCTGTGTCGCCCGGCCCCTGGCCCGCGGCGACGAGGGGCGCTGGGCGGCCTTTGCCGAGGCCACGCCCGAAGCCACGTTCTTCCACGGCATCGCCTGGCGCGACATCGTCGAGCAGGAGCTGGGCCACCGCAGCCACTACCTTTGTGCCGAACGCGACGGGGTCGTCACCGGCATCCTGCCGCTGGTCGAGATCCGCAGCTGGCTGTTCGGCCACGCGCTGATTTCCACCGCGTTCTGCGTGTACGGCGGCGTGGTGGCGGCCGAGGCCGACAGCGCGGCATGCCTGACGCGCGCCGCGGCGGACCTGGCCGAATCGCTGCGCGTGGACTACCTCGAAATGCGCAACCGCGAGGCCGGCTGCGCGGGCTGGCCGGTCAAGGACCTGTACGTCGGCTTCCGCAAGCCGCTGGACGCGGACCACGACGCCAACCTCAAGGCCATCCCGCGCAAGCAGCGCGCCATGGTCCGCAAGGGCATCCGCAACGGCCTCCGCGCGCGCCACGACGGCAGCGTCGAGGACTTCTACCGGGTGTACGCCGAAAGCGTGCGCAACCTCGGCACGCCGGTATTGCCGCGCAGCTACTACGCCAGGCTCGACCGGGACTTCGGCGACGACTGCGAGATCACCGTGGTCACCCACGAGGGCGAACCGGTGGCCGCGGTGATGAGCTTCTATTTCCGCGACGAGGTGCATCCGTACTACGGCGGCAGCGTGTGGCGCGGGCGCGACCTGGCCGCCAACGACTTCATGTACTGGTCGGTGATGCGGCGCGCGGTGGAGCGCGGCGCGCGGGTGTTCGACTTCGGCCGCAGCAAGCGGGACACCGGCGCGTTCCATTTCAAGAAGCACTGGGGCTTCGATCCCGTGCCGCTGCCGTACGCCTATCACCTGGTGCGCGCCGGAAAGATGCCCGACATCAGCCCGGCCAACCGCAAGTACCGCCTGTTCATCAAGGCCTGGCAACACCTGCCGCTGGCGGCGAGTTGCGCGCTGGGGCCGTGGCTTGCGCGGGACCTGGGGTGACGCATGGCCTCGATACTGTTCCTCTGCCACCGGCTTCCGTGGCCACCCGACAAGGGCGACAAGATCCGCTCGTACCACGTGCTGCGCCGCCTGGCCGAACATCACCGCGTGTACCTGGGCGCGTTCGTGGACGACCCGGCCGACCGGGCGTGGCTGCCGCAGGTCCAGGCCGTGTGTGCCGGGACCTGCATCCGGCCCCTGAAACGTGGCCAGGCACGCCGTCGCGCGCTCGGCGCGCTGGCCAGGGGCGAGGCGCTCACGCTCGGCTGCTATCGCGACCCGGTGATGCAGCGCTGGGTCGACGGCCTGGTCGCGGAAGGCAAGGTGGACCTGGCGCTGGGTTATTCCTCCGGCGTGGCGCCGCTGCTGATGCGGCACGAGCGCCTGCCGCGCGTCATGGACTTCGTCGACGTCGATTCCGACAAGTGGCGGCAGTACGCGCGGGTGCGGCGCGGCCCGGCGCGCCTGATCTACCGGCGCGAGGCCCGCCGGCTGGCGCGCTTCGAGCACGAAGTGGCCACGCGTTTCGATGCCAGCTTGTTCGTGTCGCGGGCCGAGGCGGCGCTGTTCTGCCGCGACGAGCCGGAGCTCGTGGGCAAGGTGCACGGCATCGGCAACGGGGTCGACGCTGCCTACTGGGATCCGTACCGCGACTACCCCGATCCCTATGCGCCGGGCCAGCGGGTGGTGGTGTTCGCGGGCGCCATGGATTACCGCGCCAACGTGCATGCCGCGCAGTGGTTTGCCGAACGGGTCTGGCCGCGGATTGCCGCGCGCCGGCCCGGGGCGCGCTTCTGCATCGTCGGCGCCCGGCCCGCGCGCGAGGTCCGCGCGCTGGACGGGAAGGCGGGCGTGACGGTGACCGGGCGGGTGGACGACGTGCGCCCGTACCTGGCCCACGCGCACGCCGTGGCGACCCCGCTGCGCATCGCCCGCGGCATCCAGAACAAGGTGCTCGAGGCGCTGGTGATGGAAAAGCCGGTGCTGGCCACGCCCCAGGCCTGGGAGGGCATCGAGGGGGACGCCGGCAGCGCCGCCTGCATCAGCGATTCGCCCGCGGACATGGCCGCCGAGGCGCTGCGCTGGCTGGAGCCGGCGCGGCCGGTGCGCATTCCGGTGGCGCGCGCCATGGTGTTGTCGCGCTATGACTGGACGCGCAACCTGGATGCCTACGAAAGCGTGCTGCGCAACGTGCGCCCCGATCCGGTCACGGTGCCCGTGATGGATGCGGCGGCGGGGGAGGCGTACTCGTGAGCGTGTCGTTCGACACCGGCGCGGGCGTGGCCACGCGCATGACCGGCTGGCGCCTGGCGACGGTCGCGCTGGCCGTGGCGGCGGTCGTGCTGGTCGCCGGCTACTGGCAGACCGTGCAGTCGCTGGTCTGGGTCTGGGCCCACGACGGCACCTACCAGTACGCCTTCCTGATCTTTCCCCTGTGCGCGTGGATGGTCTTCGCCCTGCGCCACCGCCTGCGCGCGCATCCGCCGGTGCCCAGCCTGTGGGGGCTGGCCGCGGTGCTGGTGCTGGTGTGCATCTGGTACGTCGGCCACGCGATGGCGGTCAACCTGCTGCAGCATTTCGCGTTCGTGGCCCTGTTCCCCGCGCTGGTGCTGGCGTGCTGGGGCTGGCGCGCGCTGTGGACGCTGAAGTTTCCGCTCGGCTACCTGGTGGTGTTCGCGGTGCCCTGGGGCGACGGCATGGTCGGCCCGCTGCAGGACGTCACGGCGCACATCGCGGTGCGCGCGCTGGACCTGACCGGCACGCCGGTGCTGCTCAACGGGCGGGAAATCCTCACCCCCACGGCGACGTGGATGGTGGCCGAGGCGTGCAGCGGCGTGAAGTTCTTCTTTGCCTGCACCGCCCTCGGCTGCCTGTATGCCTGGCTGATGTACCGGCGCGGCTGGAAGCGCGTGACCTTCGTGCTGCTGGCGGCGGTGGTGCCCATCATCGCCAACGGCCTGCGGGTGTATTTCACCATCCTGATCGGCGAGACATGGGGGATGGAATACGCCACCGGCACCGACCACCTGATCTTCGGCTGGCAGTTCTTCGGCGCGGTGCTGCTGCTGCTGCTGGTGGCGGGCTGGTATTTCCGCGACCCGGTCGAAAACGACGCGCCGGCGCCGGCCCGACCGGGCCGGCCCCTGCGGATGCGCCGCGGGGTGTGGCCGGCGGCGCTGGTGCTGCTGGTCGCCGGCCCGGTCATGGCCGCCGTGCCCGCGCGCGTCGCGGCACCGCAACGGCTCGACGTCGCCGCGCCCGTGCTGGCCGGCTGGCACGGCCCGCAGGCCGCGCGGGGCGGCTGGCACCCGGTCTTCGCCGGCGCCGCGGGACAGGTGCAGGCCACCTACCGCCCCGTGGCCGGCGGCGAGGCGGTGGCGCTGTTCCATGCCGTGTATGCCGGCCGGCCGCGTCGCGGGCACAGCCTGATCACCTTCGGCAACACGCTCTACCGCACCGCCGATGCGCGGCTGCTGTCCACCGCCGAGCCGCAGGTCGTGCTTGCCGACGGCTCGGAGATCGCGGCCGGGGAGCTGCGGTTGTCCGAAGCGGCCGGCGAACGCCTGGTGTGGTACTGGTATTGCGTGGACGGCCGCTGCACCGCGTCGCCGGTGTGGACCAAGCTGCTGCTGACATGGGCGGTGCTGCGCGGGGGCGAGCCGCGGTCCTCGGTGTGGGCCCTGTCGGTCCGCGTCGCGCGTCACCAGGCCGGTCCCGCGCGCGCGGCCCTGCACGCCTTTGCGCGGGCGCTGCCCGGAACGCGGGCGTCGATCGCGCGCCGCGGCCGTGCGGTGGTCGCGACGGGAGCGCGACCGTGAACCGCCGGCCCGTGATCGCCCACGTGCTCTACCGCCTGGATACCGGCGGCATGGAGCACATGCTGGTGGCGCTGATGAACCGCACCCGGCGGCAGTACCGGCATGCGGTGGTCTGCCTCGACCGCGTCGGCGCGTTGCGCGAAAGAATCGTCGATCCCGGGGTGTCGTGCGTGGCACTGGACAAGAAGCCCGGCAAGGACCCGGCCTGTTACGGGCGGCTCTGGAAAGCGTTGCGGACATTGCGTCCGGATCTGGTGCACACCTACAACATCGGCGCCCTGGACGCGGCCGTCGTGGCGCGGATGGCGGGGGTGCGCCGCGTCGTCCACGCGGAACGCGGCCGCGACGCGGGCGATCCGCACGGGGAAAGCCGGAAATACCGCCGCCTGCGGCGCTGGACGGCGCCGTTCGTCGACCGCCACGTGGCCGTTTCCCGCGACCTGCGCGACTGGCTGACGGACACGGTGGGCCTCGACGCGTCGCGGGTCGCGTACATTCCCAACGGCATCGACGCGGACCGCTTCGCGGTGGCGGAGGAGGCGCGGCACACACGACCGCTGCTGGGTTCCTTCGCTCCTCCCGGGACGATCCTCGTGGGCACCGTGGGACGGCTGGATCCGGTGAAGGACCATGCGGGTCTGGTGTCCGCGTTCCGGCTTCTGTGCGAATCGCTGCCCGCCGTGCGCGGGCGCCTGCGCCTGGCGATCGCCGGCGCGGGGCCGCAGCGCGCGGTGCTCGAGGCGCACGTCGCGCGGCTGGGGCTGGCGGAGCAGGTCCGCCTGCTCGGCAACCGCGACGACGTGCCGGCGCTGCTGGCCGAGTTCGACGTGTTCGCGCTTTCCTCGATCGCCGAGGGCATGCCCGGCGCCGTGCTGGAGGCGATGGCCGCCGGCTTGCCGGTGGTGTCGACCGCGGTCGGCGGCGCGGGCGACGTCGTGGCGCCCGGCGTCACCGGAACCCTGGTGCCGGCCGGCGACCCGGCCGCGCTGGGCGAGGCCCTGGCGGCCTACGTGTCGGACCCCGCATTGCGGGCCCGCCACGGCGCCGCGGGCCGCGAACGCGTGCAGTCCCGCTTCAGCGAGGACGCGATGGTGGCGGCCTACGTCGCGCTGTACGGGGACCTCCTGCATGCCGCGCAGGCGCGCGCGGCCACCGCGCCTGCCGCGCGCGGGGGGCACTGACATGTGCGGCCTGGCCGGCATCGTGGCGTCGCGCTCCGCGTCGGTGGAGCGGCGTGTCCTGCTGGCGATGCGCGACGTGCAGAGTCATCGCGGGCCGGACCAGGCCGGGGCGCATTTCGGCCCGGGCGTGGGCCTGGGGCATCGCCGCCTGTCGATCATCGACCCGGACCACGGGCAGCAGCCGATGGTGGACGAGGCGGCCGGGCTGGCGCTGGTCTACAACGGCGAGCTGTACAACTTCCGCGAGCTGAAGGCCGAGCTGGAAGCCGCGGGCCGCACGTTCGCGAGCCATTGCGACACCGAGGTGCTGCTGCGCGCCTGGCAGCACTGGGGCGAGGACTGCCTCGGGCGGCTGGTGGGCATGTTCGCCTTCGCGGTGTGGGACATGCGCGCCCGGCGCCTGTTCCTGTGCCGCGACCCGATCGGCATCAAGCCGCTCCACTACGGTTTCACGCGCGGCGGGGACCTGGTGTTCGCCTCCGAGCTGAAGGGCCTGCTGGCGCATCCCGGCGTCGCGCGCCGGCTCGACCCGCAGGCGCTGGAGAACTACCTGGCCCTCGGCTACGTGCCTGATCCCGGGACCATCTATCGCGGGCTGCACAAGCTGCCGCCCGGCCACTGGCTGACCTGGCGTGCCGGCGAACCCGAGCCGGCCCCGCGCCGCTACTGGGACCTGCCGTTCGACCTCGTCGCCGGCATGCCCGAGGACGCCGCCGTCGCCGAGCTCCGGGCCATGCTGGACCGGTCCGTGCAAGGCCAGATGGTGGCCGACGTGCCGCTCGGCGCGTTTCTTTCCGGCGGCGTGGATTCCAGCGCGGTGGTGGCCAGCATGAGCCGCCAGTCGAGCCGGCCGGTGCGCACCTGCTCGATCGGTTTCGAACACGGCCGCTTCGACGAGACCGTGTACGCGCGCCAGGTGGCCGGACACCTGCACACCCGTCATTTCGAGCGCCGCGTCGATGCCGGCGACCACGCGCTGATCGACACCCTGGCGACGGTGTACGACGAGCCGTTTTCCGACAGCTCCGCGCTGCCGACCTACCGCGTGTGCGAGCTGGCGCGGACCCAGGTGACCGTGGCCCTGTCCGGCGACGGCGGCGACGAGAACTTCGCGGGCTACCGGCGCTACCGCCTGCACGCCTGGGAAAGCAGCCTGCGCGCGCGCCTGACGCCGTCGTTGCGGACCCCGGTGTTCGGCCTGCTCGGTCGCGTCTATCCCAAGGCCGACTGGGCGCCGCGTCCGCTGCGCGCCAAGACCACCCTGGAGGCGCTGGCGCGCGACGACGTGGCGGCCTACTTCCACGGCGTCAGCACCACGTCGCTGGCGTTGCGGCAGCAGTTGTACAGCCCCGCCTTCAAGCGCGAGCTGCAGGGCTACACCGCGCTCGCCGTGTTCCGCGGGCACGCCGAGCGCGCGCCCACCGACGACCCGCTGTCGCTGGCCCAGTACCTGGACTTCAAGACCTGGCTTCCCGGCGACATCCTGACCAAGGTCGACCGCGCCAGCATGGCGCACGGCCTGGAAGTCCGCGTGCCTCTGCTCGACCACCGCCTGGTCGCGTGGGCCTCCGCCCTGCCGCCGCGGCTGAAGCTCGACGGCGTGACGGGCAAGTACGTCTTCAAGAAGATGCTGGAACCGGACCTGCCGCACGAGGTGCTGTACCGGCCCAAGATGGGCTTCAGCGTGCCCTTGTCGGCGTGGCTGCGCGGCCCGCTCGCCGCGCGCACGCGCAAGGCCCTGCTCGACGGCGCCGTCGCCGGATGCGGGGTGTTCGAGCCGGCGATGCTCGAACGCATGCTGCGCCAGCACGCCTCCGGCCGCCGCGACCATGCCGCGACGCTGTGGAGCCTGCTGATGCTGGACGCCTTCCTGCGCGGCGCGCGGCAACCCGTGGCCGGGTCCGCGGACACGGCCGCGGCCGCGGAGGTGGCGTCATGACCGGCTGCATCCTCGTGTTCGGCATGCCGCGCTCCGGCACCACGTGGGTCGGCAAGCTGTTCGACAGCCATCCCGACACCCTCTACCGCCACGAGCCGGACAGCGTGCGGCGGCTCGCGATGCCGCTGTATCCCGAGGCCGATGCCGCAGCCGAGCATCGCGCCGAGCTGGAACGCTTCGTCGCCTCGCTGCCCGGCATGCGCAGCGTCAAGGTGCTGGGCAAGCAGCCCCTGTTTCCCAAGCGCTACCTGTCCACCGCGGCGCTCGGCGCCTACCGCGCGAGCGTGATCGGCGCGAAGGCCGCGAGCCGCCTCTGGCGCCGTGCCCCCTGCGTGTACCGGCCCGCGGGCGGGAGCCGGGCGCGACTGGTATGGAAGTCCATCGAGTCGCCCGGGCGGCTCGGCGTGTGCATGCGGGCGCTGCCGGATGCCTGCGCCGTCCACCTGATGCGCCATCCCTGCGGCTACATCGCGTCGGTGCTGCGCGGCGAGGCGGCCGGGCGTTTCGGCGACCCGCGGCCGAGCGCCGGGGAACTGTGGGTGTTGCGCGCGCTGCTGGCCACGTCCGTCGGCAAGCGCAGCGCGGTCCGTCTCGACGACCTCGAACGGCTCGCGCCCGAGGAGCGGCTGGCCTGGCGCTGGGTCCTGACGCAGCAGAAGATCCTGGAGGACGTCGGCCGCTGCGAGCGCGTGCTCACGGTGCGCTACGAGGACGTCTGCGCGGACCCGCTGGCCATGACGCGGCAGATGTTCGCGTTCGCCGGCCTCGACTGGCAGCCCCGGACCGAGGCGTTCGTCCGCGCCAGCACGCAGGCATCGGAGGCGGATTTCTACAGCGTCTTCAAGCGTCCGCAGGATGCCGCGCAACGCTGGCGCTCCGAGCTGGACCCGCAGGCCGTCGAACGCGTCATGCGGATTGTCCGCGACACGCCGCTGCATCGTTTCTATGCCGACCGCACGCGGGTGCCGGCAGTGCACGGGGAGGCGGCGGGATGACCACGACATCGATCCATCGCGCGGCTGCAACCGCTTCGCGGGTGTGCATGTCGCCCGCTGCGGCATGGACGGACACGGTTTTCGATGCGGGCGCCGACGGCGACCGCGGGATCCGGCTGCTGGTGCTGACCAGCCTGTATCCGAATGCCGTGCAGCCGCACCTCGGCCGGTTCGTCGAGGAGCGGTTGCGGCGCCTGGTCGACGGCGGCGGCATCACGGCGACCGTCGTCGCGCCCGTGCCGTGGTTTCCGTTCCGGCACCGGCGCTTCGGCCGCTACGCCGCGTTCGCGCGGGTGCCCGCATGCGAGGAGCGCCACGGCATCCGCATCGAGCATCCGCGCCATGCCGTCATTCCCCGGTTCGGCATGAACGCGGCGCCGGAGCTGATGTACCGCGCGTTGCTGCCGGTCCTGCGCAGGCGCCTGGCCGCGGGCGACCGCTTCGACCTGATCGACGCGCACTATTTCCATCCCGACGGCGTGGTGGCGGCCCGGCTGGGCATGGCACTGCAAAAACCGGTCGTGATCACGGCGCGCGGCAGCGACGTGAACGTGATTCCGCGATACCGCCTGCCCCGGCGCCGGATCCGCCGGGCCGCGGATCGTGCCGCCGCCGTCGTGACCGTGTCGGCGGCGCTCAAGGCCCGGCTGGAAGCCCTGGGCGTGCCGCCGGGCAAGGTGACGGTGCTGCGCAACGGCGTCGACCTGGCGCATTTCGCGCCGCGCGAGCGCTCCGCGATCCGTGCCGCGCTCGGCCTCGCCGGGCCGGTGTGGCTGGCGGTCGGCAACCTTGCCGAGGCGAAGGGGGTGCACGTCACGCTGGAGGCGCTCGCCGGGGTGCCGGACGCCACGTTGCTGGTCGCCGGCCAGGGACCCGACGAAGCGCACCTGCGGCACCTGGCCGAGCGCCTGGGCGTGGGCGCTCGCGTGCGGTTCCTCGGTGCCGTCGCGCACGCCGAGCTGTGCGGGTACTACAACGCGGCGGACGCCATGGTGCTGGCGACGCGGCGCGAGGGCATGCCCAACGTGGTGCTCGAATCGCTGGCCTGCGGCACGCCGGTGATCGTGACCCCGTTCGAGGGCGTCGCCGAGGTGGTCGCGTCGCCCGCGGCGGGACGGATCGCGGCATCGCGTACCGCCGGGGCGATACGCGATGCCTGGAACAGGTTGCAGGCAAACCGCCCCGACACCGCGGCCACGCGACGCTACGCGGAACGCTTCGGCTGGGAGCCGGTCATCCGGGCGCAGCGCGCGCTGTATGCCGACGCCCTGCGCGCAACGAACGACACGGGGCGGAAGCATGGATCGTAAGCCGCCCGCCATGGTCCTGGGAGCCGGCGCCAACGGCCTGGGCGTCGCGCGCAGCCTTGCGCGGGCGCGGGTGCCGGTGTGGCTGCTGGAAACGGATGCATGCTGTCCGGAAAGACATACCCGCGCGGCAAGGTTCCTGCCGGTGCGCGCGCTGCACGGCGAAACGCTGGTCGAGGAACTCGTGCGCCTGGGCACGGGCCCGTTCCGGAACCTGCGCCCGGTATTGTTCCTGACCCGGGAGGAAAGCGTGAGGACGGTCTCGTGCCATCGCGGGCGCCTGCTCGACCTCTACCGTTTCAGCCTGCCCGCCGCCGAAACGGTGGATGCGCTGACCCACAAGCGGGGCTTCCAGCGCGTCGCCGAGCGGCTCGGCAGTCCCGTCCCGCCGCTGGTGCACGTGCACGCGCCGGCGGACCTGGCGGCGCTGGAAACCCTGCACTACCCGGCCGTGGTCAAGCCCGGCGAACGGCATGCGGAATACGGCCGGCACTTCCGCAAGGCGTACCGCGTGGAAAGCGCCGCCGAGGCCATGGACCTGGTCCGGCGCATCCTTGCCGTGATGCAGGATGTCGTGGTGCAGGAGTGGATCGAGGGACCCGACGACGGCATCCATTTCTGCCTGCAGTATCGCCGTCGCGACGGCACGGTGGCCGCGTCGTTCAGCGGTCGCAAGATCCGTTCGTGGCCGCCGCAGGTGGGCGGCACGGCCAGTTGCGTGGCGGCGCCGGACGTGCATCGGGAACTGTCGTGCATGACCGACCGGTTCTTCGGCGGCGCGGACGTGGTCGGCATGGTCGGCATGGAATACAAGCGCGACGCGCGCAGCGGCATGTTCCGGATGGTGGAGCCGACCATCGGCCGCACCGATTACCAGGAGGAGGTGGCGACCCTGAACGGGGTCAACATGCCGTACGCGGCCTGGTGTTCCGAGTCGGGGGCGCTCCTGCCGGCACCGGTCCCGACGCGGCGGCCGGTGGTCTGGCGGGTGCGCTCCGAGGATGCGCGGTCCGCTGCCGCGCAGGGCCAGCAGCCGGGGCAGGGCCGGCCGCGCGGCGCCCGCGTCGCCGACGCCCTGTTCCGCTGGAACGATCCGCTGCCTTTCCTGGCACAGGGGTTGCGTCGCGTCCGGCGGGCATTGCGTGCCCGGTTGTCCGGGGTGACGCCGGCGTCGCCGATGGCGGGGGGTGAGTCATGAGCGTGGTTGCGCGCTTGCTGAGGCGGCCGGTACGGCGGGTGACGGATGCGCGGCGCGGGCTGGCATGCGCCGCCGAGTGGCTGGCGCGGGCCCAGGACGCCACGGGCTGCGGCGGCGTCAGCGCCTTCTACGACGTGGCGAAGCGGCAATGGGCTGGCGCCTATCCCGAAACCACCGGCTACATCATCCCGACCCTGCTGCGCCATGCGCGGTCGAGCGGCCGCGACGACTACCGGGAACGTGCCCTGCGCATGGCCGAGTGGGAATCGTCCATCCAGCTTCCCGGCGGCGGCGTGCGCGCCGGCACGCTGGACGCGCCGCGGGCGGTACCGACCATCTTCAACACCGGGCAGGTGCTGTTCGGCTGGCTCGCCGCATGGCAGGAAACGCACGACGCGCGTTTCCGGGACTCGGCGACGGCGGCGGCCGGCTGGCTGGCGGACGCGCAGGACGCGGACGGCGCGTGGCGTCGTTTTGCCTCGCCGTTTGCCTCGCATGCGTTGAACACCTACAACACCCGCGTCGCCTGGGCGCTGGCGCTCGCCGGCCGGGTGCTGGCGGAGCCGCGTTACCTGGAGGCCGCCACGCGCAACGTCGCCTGGGCCCTGGGCCAGATGCAGCCGAACGGCTGGCTGGACAACAACGACCTGGAGGACAACGCGCGGCCGCTCACGCATACCATCGCCTACGCCACCCGCGGCATCCTGGAGGTGGGCCTGATCGCGGACAACGGCGGCTTCGTGGATGCGGCCGCGCGCACCGCGAAGGCCGCCGCGGACAGGCAGCGCGGCGACGGCGCCCTGCCGGGCCGCCTGGATTCGCGCTGGCGCGCGGCAAGCCGCTGGACCTGCGTCACCGGCAACGCGCAGATGGCCATCGTCTGGCAGCGCCTGGCAACGGCCACCGGCGACGCCTCCTGGAAGCCGGCGGCGGAGCGCGCCAACCGCTTCAACCTGTCGGTCCAGGACCTCGCGGCGGACGACGCCGGCGTGCGCGGCGCCCTGCCGGGCTCGCAACCGCGGACGGGTGGCTACATGAAGAACCGCTATCCGAACTGGGCGGCGAAGTTCTTCATGGACGCGCTGATGCTGCAGCGGGACGGGAGCTGACGCCATGCGCGACATCGCCCTCACCCTGTTCGTGTTCGGACTGGTTCCCTTCATCGTGATGCGGCCGTACATCGGCCTGCTGGTGTGGTCGTGGTTCAGTTACATGAACCCGCATCGCCTGACCTTCGGCTTCGCCTACAGCTTCCCGTGGGTGCAGATGATCGCCATGCTCACGCTCGCCAGCCTGCTGCTGGGCAAGGAAAACAAGCGCATCCAGTGGTCGCCGGTCGGCACGTTGCTGCTGGTGTTCCTGATGTGGACGGGCCTGACCACGCTTTTTGCGGTGGTGCAGGACGACGCATGGGACAAGTGGATACAGTTTTCCAAGGTTCTCATCATGGTGTTCACCACCATGATCGTGATCGACAGCCGCGAGCGCATGCACTGGCTGGTGTGGGTGATCGTGGTTTCCCTGGGGTTCTACGGCGTCAAGGGCGGCCTGTTCACGATCCTGCACGGCGGGACCAACCACGTGCTGGGGCCGGCCGGCAGCTTCATCGCCGGCAACAACGACCTGGCGCAGGCGCTGTGCATGATCCTGCCGCTGATACGCTACCTGCAGCTCCAGGCCAGGCGGAAGATCGTCAGGATCGGGCTCGGCGCGGCGCTGTTCCTCACCGGCATCGCCATCCTCGGCACCTATTCGCGCGGCGGCCTGATCGCGTTCGCGGTGGTCAGCGCGGCGCTGTTCCTCAAGAGCCGCCGGCGCGTCGTCATGCTTGTCGCCATCGCGGCGCTGGTCTACACGGCTTTCCACTTCATGCCCGCGCAATGGAAGGCACGCATGCACACGATCAGCCACGCCAGCACGGTCAATACCGTGCAAACGCGAATACAATCCTGGAAATTTGCCGCCCATGTCGCCTTCGAACGTCCCGTGGTGGGCGGCGGGTTCGATGTCTATCGGAGCACGGCCATGTGGAACCGGTACGGGCCCGAGGGCGCGAAGCAGCGGGCCATCCACAGCATCTATTTCCGGGTGCTGGGCGAGCAGAGCTTCATCGGCGTGGCCCTGTTTCTTGCCTTGCTGTTCGTCAGTTGGCGAAGTTGCGCCAAGGTGCGGCGCATGACCCGGCATTCGGCGGAGGACAAGTGGGCGTTCGACCTTGCCTCGATGCTCCAGGTCAGCCTGCTGGCCTTCATGACGGCGGGGCTGGCGACCACGTCGAGCTATTTCGATCTCAGCTACCAGTTGATGGCCATGTGCGCCCTGCTGCTGGGGCTGGTGCGGCAGGCGGCGGCCGAGCCGGCGACGCCGGGGAAGGGCGGTCGGGTGCTGGTGCGGCGTCTGGACGGCGGGATTTCCATGGGCAAGGTCGGCAATGGCTGATCGGAGGGGGCAATGGCGGGTCGCGTGATCATGGTCGGGTTTCATTTTCCGCCGTCTGCTCTGAGCAGCGGGCACCTCAGGCTGCTGGCGTTCGCCAGGTACCTGCCCGGGTTCGACTGGGACCCGGTCGTGCTGTCCGCCACCCGGGGTGCCTACGAGCACGTCGACCCGGCCAGTGTCCGATCCATTCCCGACACGTGCCGCGTGCATCGCGCCGTGGCCCTGGACGCCAAGCGCCATCTCGGGATGTTCGGCAGGTATCCGTCGCTGCTTGCGCAGCCCGACCGCTGGGCCAGCTGGCGGCCGGCCGCGGTCGCGCTCGGGTTGCACCTGATCCGGCGCTATCGCGCGCAGGCCATCTGGTCCACTTACCCGATCATGAGTTCGCATTGCATCGCCCACGCATTGCACCGCCTGACCGGCCTGCCCTGGATCGCGGACTTCCGCGATCCGGTGGCGACGTCCATGGAAGGCAGGAACCGCATGACCGCGGGGTCGCTGGCACGCTGGGAACAACGGGTGGTGTCGCGCGCCGCATGCTCGGTGTTCACCACCCCGGGAGCGATGCGCGAATGCGCCGAACGCCATCCCGGCATGCAGCGCGCCGGCCGCCTGGCGGTGATCGAAAACGGCTACGACGAGGCGGACTTCGCGGACCTGCCGCAACCGCCCTCCCCGGCCGGGCGGCCGCTGGTCCTGGTGCACAGCGGGTTGCTGTATCCCGGCGGCCGGAACCCGGTGCCGTTCTTCACCGCGCTCGCGCGCCTGAAGGCGTCGGGAGACATCCATGCCGGCAACCTGAAGGTGGTGTTGCGGGCAAGCGGTTCGGAACCGGTCTACCGGCGCGACATACGGCGCCTGGGCATCGAGGACGTGGTGGTCCTGGCAGCGCCCGTGCCCGGCCCGGAAGCGCTGGCGGAGCAGGCCCGTGCCGACGGCCTGCTGTTGTTCCAGGGCACGCCCTACGACCGCCAGATTCCCGCCAAGCTCTACGAGTACATGCGCATCGGCCGGCCCGTCTTCGCCATGGTCGGGGAACACGGGGATACCGCGCGCCTGCTGCGCGAGGCCGGCGGGGCGGAGCTTGTCCCGCTCGACGACGCGGATGCCATCGAAACGCGCCTTGCCGCTTTCGTGCAGGCCCTGCGTTCGGGCAGCGCGACGCGCATGCCGCAAGACATCGTTGCCAGGCATTCCAGGCGCGAAGGGACCGCGTTGCTGGCGGGGCTGCTGGACCGGGTCACGGCGCGCGAGGGGGTGCCGGCATGATGTTGCAGGCTTCCCCGGCGCGGACCGCCAGGCCGGAAGGGCGGAAGCTTTCCGCGAGGACCTTTTTCGCGACCCCCGCCGCGCAGCTCACGGCGGAGATGGAGCGGGACTTCTTCACTTCGCTGCGGACCAGCAACGGAACCTACAAGACCACCTGCCGGCAGCGTTTTGCCGACACCAACCCTGCCATCGTGCAGCAGCTGCGGTCGTGCCGGTCCCGGCCCGTCAGGGTGCTGGACATCGGCGTTTCTTCCGGTATCAGCACGATCGAGCTGCACGACGACCTGCGTGCCGCCGGCCTGGACGCGGACGTCGTTGCCACCGACATCCTGACCGACGCGTTCCTGGTCCGGGCATGGCCGGGCTGCGACGTGCTCGTGGAGGAGAACGGCTTTCCGCTGCGCTTCGACCTTCCCGGCGGCAGCATGAAACCGTGGGTGGTGCGCGGCGATTATCGCAACGGCTTTTTCGTCGTGCGCAAGTCGGTCAACACGGTGCTGGCGTGGCGCACCCGGCACATCCTGCGCGATCCGGGTGATGCAAGGATCACGCGGGTCAAGCTCGTCACGCCCCGGCTGCCGGGCCACGCGGGCATCGAGCTTTGCACGGACGACATGCGCCGCTACAACGCCGCGTTCGCCGGCCGGTTCGACTTCGTGCGTGCCGCCAACGTGCTCAACGTGGGGTATTTCGATCCGCGTGTGCTGGCTTCCATGGTGGCGAACGTGGTGCGCTACCTGGACGGCCCCGGAAGCTGCCTGTTCGTGGCACGCACGCACCCGGACGGAAGCAACCACGGCACCCTGTTCCGGCTTGGCGACCAGCGCCGGTTCGAAACGGTCTGGAAGGTGGGCGGGGGTTCGGAAATCGAGGATATCGTTCTGGAATCGAAGGTGCCCCATGGTTGATGTGGTTTCCCGGGCATCCGCGCATGCCTGTCATGCCGATGGTTTCCGCGGTGGCCCCGTGGTCGGCATCGCCTGCCGCGGACGGCGGACGAGCCGGTGGGCGGGCATCGTGCGTGGCCGGGGTGGGATCCAGCGCGCCGTTCGCGGCTCGAACGACCACCTTGCGGCGGGGCGGATGCCATGAGCACCGTCTGCCACTTCGCATCCAACCACGAGGGGCTGGACACGCGCATCGCGCTCAAGGAGTGCGTGTCGCTGGCCGCGGCTGGCCATGACGTGCACCTGGTCATTACCGCATCAAGGGCTGATGTGGCGAAGGCCGGCGCCGACGGGGTGACGGTGCATGCCTTGCCCCGGGTCTCCGGACGGCTGGCGAGGATGCTCGGCCATGCCTGGCGCTGTTATCGCGCCGCGCGCCGCGTGAATGCCGCGATCTACCACTTCCACGACCCCGAGCTGATTCCCTTCGGCATCTGGCTGAAGCTGCGCGGACGCCGCGTGATCTACGACGTGCACGAGGACTTCCCGCGCGACATCCTCGACAAGTACTGGCTGCCGGCATGGGTGCGCAGGCCGGTGTCCGCCGTCGCCAGCGGCGTGGAATACGTGGCGGCGCGATGGTTCTTCGACATCGTCGGCGCCACTCCGCTGATCACGCAGCGTTTCCGGCGGATCACGGCGCGGGCGGTCAACATCAACAACTACCCCTGGCCCGCCGAACTGGTGCCCACGGACGCGTCGCGGCCGCGCGGGCGGCAGGTCTGCTACGTCGGCAACATCACCCGGATCCGCGGTCTCAAGCCGGTCATCGAGGCCCTGCCGCTGGTGCCCGGGGTCACGTTCGTGCTGTGCGGCACGTTTTCCGAGCCGGGCTTCGAGGACGAACTGAAAGCGCTCCCCGGGTGGTCGCAGGTGCGCTACCTGGGCAAGGTCGATCGCGCAAGCGCGCGCGACGTGATGGCCGCGAGCGTGGCCGGCCTGGTGACCTTCTTCCCGGTGCGCAGCCACCTGGATGCCCAGCCCAACAAGCTGTTCGAATACATGTCGGCGGAGCTGCCGGTGATCGCGTCCGATTTTCCGCTGTGGCGACAGATCGTCGGCGACACGGGCGCGGGCATCTGCATCGACCCGCAGTCGCCCGAAGCCATCGCGGCCGCCATGCGCCGGCTGCTCGGGGACCCGGCCGCCGTCGCCGCCATGGGCCGGGCCGGGCGCCAGGCGGTGCGGAATACCTACAATTGGCCCAGCGAGGCGGCAAGGCTGGTGCGGTTCTACGAGGAGTCTGCATGAAGATCGTGACGGTCCTGGGCGCACGTCCGCAGTTCGTCAAGGCCTCGGTGGTGTCGGCGGAAATCGCCGCGCATGCCGGGATCGAGGAGGTCGTCGTGCATACCGGCCAGCATTTCGACGCCAACATGTCGTCGGTGTTCTTTGCCGAACTGGGCATGGCCGACCCCCGCTACCACCTCGGGATCCACGGCGGCCGGCACGGGCAGATGACGGCGCGCATGCTCGAAGGCGTCGAGCAGGTGCTGCTCGGGGAAAAACCGGACGCGGTCCTGGTCTACGGCGACACCAATTCCACGCTTGCCGGCGCGCTGGCGGCGGTCAAGCTGCACGTGCCCGTGGCGCATGTCGAGGCGGGGCTGCGCTCGTTCAACATGCGCATGCCCGAGGAGATCAACCGCATCCTCACCGACCGCGTGTCGGAGTGGCTGTTCGCGCCCACCGACGTGGCGGTGGCGCACCTGCGGCGCGAGGGACTGGCCGCGGACGGCATCGACCAGGTGGGCGACGTCATGTACGACGCCGCGCTGCGCCATGGCGAACGCGCCGCCAGGCTGAAGGGCGGCACGGGCGCCGCGGGGGCGTTGCCGGCCGGCGACTACGTGCTGGTCACCGCCCATCGCGCCGAAAACACGGACGATCCGCAGCGGCTTCGTGCCATCGTGGATGCGGTGACGGAGGTGGGCAGGCAGCTGCCGGTGTTCTGGCCGTTGCATCCGCGCACGCGCGAGGCATTGCGGCGCGCCGGCCGGCTCGCGCAGGTCGAGGACCGGGTGCAGGTGTCGGAGCCGCTGGGCTACCTCGACATGGTGCTGGCCGAGCGCCGCGCCGCCGTGGTCGCCACCGACTCGGGCGGCGTGCAGAAGGAGGCGTTCTTCCACGGCGTGCCCTGCGTCACCCTGCGCGAGGAAACCGAGTGGACGGAACTGGTGGACGCCGGCTGGAACCGGCTGGCGCCGCCGCTCGATGCCGGCGCGGTGGCGGACGCGGTCCTCGCCGCCCGTGGCAGCGCCGGCGACCCGGTGCAGCCCTACGGCGACGGGCATGCGGCAGGCAGGATCGTCGCGGGCCTGCTGTCGCGCCGGCCTGCGGACCGTGCCGCGGCATCCGGCCTGCCGGAGGGTCTCGTGAATGCGCGACGACAAGGTTGATTCGAACATGCCGGACCATGCCGCGCGTGGTTCGGAGGCATGCGGTTTCCATGATAATCTGGCCATCCGCGCCGGGATTTTCGGGGAAACCCCATGGAATGATCATGAGGGTTTGCATCCATGCCGCGACGTCGCCGTAT
Source organism: uncultured Rhodanobacteraceae bacterium (assembly GCA_964496295.1). Classification (GTDB taxonomy): domain Bacteria; phylum Pseudomonadota; class Gammaproteobacteria; order Xanthomonadales; family Rhodanobacteraceae; genus Oleiagrimonas. Next base: position 30,121 of record CAZBZD010000001.1, read on the forward strand.
CCAGCGGCCATGGATCCGACACCCGGCACGAGGTGAGCAGAATATGCGCAATTTCGGACTGATCGGAGCCGCGGGTTATATCGCTCCCCGCCACATGCAGGCAATCAGGGACACTGGCAACCGGCTGGTCGCCGCGCTGGATCCCAGCGACTCGGTCGGCGTGATCGACAGTTTTTTCCCCGAGGCGGATTTTTTCACCGAATTCGAGCGCTTCGACCGTCATGTCGACAAGCTGCGGCGGTCCGGCCACGAACACCGGCTGGACTTCGTTTCCATCTGCTCGCCCAACTATCTGCACGATTCGCACATGCGCTTCGGCCTGCGTTCCGGTTGCGACGTCATTTGCGAGAAGCCGGTGGTGCTCAACCCGTGGAACATCGACGGCATCGAGGAGATCGAGCGCGACAGCGGGCACAAGGTGAACACGATCCTGCAGTTGCGGGTGCATCCGTCCATCGTCGCCCTGCGGGAGAAGATCCGCCGGGACGATTCCGGCAGGCGGCACGACGTGGACCTCAGCTACGTCACCGCGCGCGGCCACTGGTACCTGCGTTCGTGGAAGGGCGACGCGAAGAAGGCCGGCGGCATCGCCACCAACATCGGCGTGCATTTTTTCGACATGCTGTACTTCATTTTCGGCGACTTGAAGGAAAACGTCGTGCATTACAGTGCCGAAAACAAGGCGGCCGGTTATCTGGAATACGAACGGGCCCGCGTGCGTTGGTTTTTGTCCGTCGATATCGAGGATGTGCCGGAAACCCAGCGGCTGGCGGGCCAGCGCACCTACCGGTCCATTACCGTGGACGGCACGGAAATCGAGTTTTCGGGCGGGTTCACGGACCTGCACACGCGCTCCTACGAGCGCATTCTCGACGGACAGGGTTACGGGCTGGAGGAAACCCGTACCGCCATCGCCGCCGTGTCGACGATCCGCCATGCCGAACCGGCGGGCCTGAAGGGCGATTACCATCCTTTCCTGAAACGCGTCGCGGGTTGACACGCCATGGGTTATTTCACGCATCCCACCGCCATCGTCGACGAGGGCGCCCGCATCGGCGACGACTCGCGCATCTGGCATTTCGTGCATGTCTGCGCAGGCGCGCGCATCGGCCGCGGCGTGTCGCTGGGGCAGAACGTGTTCGTCGGCAACCGCGTGGTCATCGGCGACCGCTGCAAGGTCCAGAACAACGTGTCGGTGTACGACAACGTGACCCTGGAAGAGGGCGTGTTCTGCGGCCCGAGCATGGTGTTCACCAACGTCCACAATCCGCGCGCGCTGGTCGAGCGCAAGGACGAATACCGGGACACGCTGGTACGGAAGGGGGCCACCCTGGGTGCCAACTGCACGATCGTGTGCGGCGTCAGCATCGGCACCTTCGCCTTCGTCGGCGCCGGCGCCGTGGTGACGCGGGACGTGCCGGCCTACGCGTTGATGGTCGGCGCGCCGGCGCGCCAGATCGGCTGGATGAGCGAATTCGGCGAGCGCCTGGACCTGCCGCTTGCCGGCGACGGCGAGGCGGTCTGCGCGCACACCGGAGCGCGTTACCTGTTGAAGGACGGGGTCGTGTCCCGGCCGGAGGACGAGGCATGATGGATTTCGTCGACCTCAAGGCCCAGCACGAGCGCATCCGGAGCGGGATCGACGCCGCCATCCGGCGCGTGCTGGCGCACGGCCGCTTCATCCAGGGCCCCGAAGTGGCCGAACTGGAGCATGCGCTCGAGGCGTATACCGGCGCCGCCCGTTGCATCACGGTCGCCAATGGCACCGACGCGTTGCAGATCGCCCAGATGGCGCTCGGTATCGGCGCGGGCGACGAAGTCATCATGCCGGGCTTCACGTACATCGCCACGGCCGAGACCACCGCACTGCTCGGCGCCCGGCCGGTCTACGTGGACATCGACGCACGCACCTACAATCTCGATGCGCACCTGCTGGAAGCCGCGATCACGCCGCGCACCAGGGCGATCATCGCGGTATCCCTGTTCGGGCAATGTGCCGATTTCGATGCCGTCAACGCGATTGCCGCGCGCCACGGCATCCCGGTGATCGAGGACGCGGCGCAGAGTTTCGGCGCGACGTACAAAGGCACCCGGAGCGGCAACCTGACCCGCATCGCCTGCACCAGCTTCTTCCCCAGCAAGCCGCTCGGTTGCTACGGCGACGGCGGCGCCATCCTCACCAGCGACGACGCGCTGGCCGATGCCATGCGCCAGATCGCGCGCCACGGCCAGGACCGCCGCTACCACCACGTGCGGGTGGGCGTGAACAGCCGGCTGGACACCCTGCAGGCGGCCATCCTGCTGGAAAAGCTGAAGATCCTCGACGCGGAAATCGCCGCGCGGCAACGGGTGGCGGATGTCTACAACCGCCTGCTGCCGGACGTCGGCGTGGACAGCGTGCCGTTCGTGGAGGCGCACAACGCGAGCGCGTGGGCGCAGTACACGGTGCGGGTGGCCGAGCGCGAGCGCGTGCAGGCGTCGCTCAAGGCGGCCGGCATTCCCACGGCGGTCCATTATCCGATGCCGCTGAACCGGCAGCCGGCCGTCGCGTCCAGCGTCGAGCTTGCGGTCGGCGATGCCGCGGCGGCAAACGTTCTCAGCTTGCCGATGCATCCGTACTTGACGGAAGGCGACCAGGCCGCCGTCGCCGGGCAACTCGGCGCCGCGATCCGGGCGCCGGCGTGATCCATGGTCCCGGCCCATGTTGAACGCGCTGTCGGTTTTTCTGCACGACGGTGATGTGGCGGGGCAAGCGCGGGCCATGCGCTCGCTCGAAAAGCAGGGCTTCATCCGTGCGGCAGAGTTCACATGGAGCGGAGGCAAGCTGGCCGCCTGGGCTCATCCGGGCCAGCGGAACGTGGAGGACTGCAAGCTCGAGGCTCCCGGGAGGGCGGCCTGCTGCATCGGGCCGATCTGGTTCCGGGGGCGTTTCGGCGTGGATGCGCTGGCGGCCCTGGTCGAGGAGGTTGCTGCCACGGGGCGCGTGGAGGAAAGCGCGCTGCGCGGAAACTTCGCGCTCTTCCTGCAGGCCGGTGACCAGGTCTGGCTGCTGAATGACGGCCTGGGGCTGGTGCGCATCCATTCCAGTGCGGACGGCTGTTTTTTCAGCACCAGCTGGCTTGCGACCTGTGCCTATGCGGGGCGGGTCGAGCTCAACGAGGCGTCCGCGATCGAGTACGTGCTCCTGGGTGCGGCACATTCCCGCGAGTCGGTGGCAAAGGGTGTCCACCTGCTTCCCCGGGGCCACGCCCGTGACCTGAAGCATGGCCGCACGTGGCAACGTTTTCCGCATGGGCCGGACCTGCAGGCCCCGGACTTCGACTCGCCGGAGGAGGCGACGGCGACCATCGCCGGGCATCTCGGCAGGGTGTCGGCCGAGGTGGCGTCCGCCTTTCCGGGCCGGGTCCATGCCGCCTTGTCGGGCGGATTCGACTCGCGCGCGATCGTCGCGGGGATGCTCGCGGCGGGCATCCGCCCGCGGCTGTTCGTGTACGGCGGGGCCGGTTCGTCCGACGTGGCCGTGGCCCGATCCGTCGCCGATGCGATGGACCTGGAGCTCGACGTCATCGACAAGTCGGTGATGGATCGCGGCTTTGCACCTGCAGACAGCGAAACGCTGGTGGAGAACGCGCTGTTTTTCGACGGGCTTCCCAACGACGGCATCTGCGACCCGGGTACCGACCGACAGACACGCTTGTGGCAGAGCGCGGAGGGCGCCATCGCCCTGAACGGCGGCGGCGGAGAGATTTTCCGCAACTTCTTTCATCTCCCGGACCGCCGGTTCGGGGCGGGCGACATCGTCAGGACCTTCTACCGCGGGTTCAGTCCCGGCGTGTTCCGCGGTCCTGGCGGCCTGTCCCGGTACGAAGCCCGGCTTGCTGCATCCATGTCGGAAACCCTCGGCCTGGCCGATGACGATGACACCCGCTTGACACGACGCCAGGTCGAGCTGCTCTATCCGCTGTTTCGTTGCCACTACTGGATGGGCCTCAACAACAGCGTGGCCGTGCGCCACGGGTATTACGCCACGCCGCTGGTGGATCCCGAGCTGGTGCGCATGGCCTTGCGCCTGCCGTTGCAGTGGAAGAACGCCGGTATCTTCGAAAGCCGGCTGATCACGGCGCTGCACCCCGGGATCGCGGCGCTGGCGACCAGCCACGGTTTCCGTCCCGACGACGGACCGGACCGGCGGGCACGGATGGCCGAGTGGATGACTTGTGCCCGTCCCGTCGGCTTGCGCCCGCTGATCGGTGCGGCACGTCGGCAACTGCGCAGGACCGGCGTGGCCCCCGGCCTCCTGCGGCGCTACCGGGAAATGATGCCGGGGGAGTGGTGCATGGACCCGTTGCTCGATCTGGGGCGACTGGCGGATGACGCTGCCCTGGGCCGCGCGCTTGCCGTGGAAGTCGTGTGGCGACGGATACTCTAGGGCGCGGTCGACACGGTGCGTCGCGGCTGCGCGGCAGCGTCGTTTTTGCCGGATGCACGCGCCGGATTTTTTCCGCTCGGCGTGGTCCGCCCGGAGGTGCGCCATGCATGCCCCGGCGCCGCGCGAACAGCCCCGCGGGAGTGTCGGCATTTCTTACACTTCGCCGCGAAGCGGCTGCCCCGGTCCGGCGCTTCCCCGCACCAGACAAGGGCTGGCATGGTCGATGCTTGTTGCATGTCTGCTTCCGGTCGCGTGTGCCCGGCTTGTCTGGAGCAAGGACGACGGCACGCAGGCCATGGGCGGGCCGGCTCCGGCGATGGGGCCGGCACGCGCGTGCACTTGACCGTGGCACGACCGTCTCGGCGAGAGACTTCCTGATGCCGGCGTCGCCCAGAGGAGTCAGATGGATGCTCCCGGGTGCATGGCCGGACCAGCCAATGAACGGAGCGGCGTTCCGCTCCGTGGGGGTATGACGACGATGGACAGGCTGCACAGCGGTATTCGCGATCCCGGCGGGAGAAAATCCGGGTGGTCCGTTCTGGTCGCTGTTGGCGTCAGCCTGCTGTTCGGCGTGGCCCATGCCGGGGTCGTCGTCACCGACCATGTGGTCAGCCAGGCGGACCAGGCCCAGACCCGCGTACCGGTCACTTTTGGCCAGGTCTTCAAGGCGGGCGACGTGCCCGGAGGCAGGACCGTGGTCGCGACGATGAACGGCCGGCCCGTTCCCTTGCAGGTGGATGCCAAGGCCACCAACGCGGACGGCAGCCTGCGCCATGCCGTGCTGACCGTCATGGTGCCGAAGCTGGGGGGCGGGGACCGGGAGCCCCTGGTGCTTGCCACCGCCGCCGCTTCGCCGGCCGGCTCGCCCGTGACGCTCGCGCAGCTGCTGGCCACCAGGTACGACGCCCGCGCATCGCTCGACATCGGCGGCAAAACCTATACCGCCAGCGCCCGGGCGCTTCTGGAAAAAGCGGCCGCATCGGGAGACTGCGGGGCCTGGAACACGGATTGCGGCGTCTGGCTTTCGGGGCCGCTCGTCAGCGAGTGGATCGTGGGCGGTCCGCTGGTCGCCACGGACGGCACCGTCCACCCGAACCTCCACGTGTATTTCCACGTGCGTGCCTATGCCGGCGATGCGCCCGGCTCGGTCGCCGATGTCCGCACCGACATCGTGGTCGAGAACGCCTGGGCCTACAAGCCGCAGGCGCAGCCGCAATATACCGCCAGGCTGAAGTCCGGCACCGCCGACTTCGCCAGCGAACCGCTCACGCAGTATGCCTACACGCGCTGGCATCACGTGTTGTGGTGGAACGGCGACAGGCCGCGGGTCTATCTGGAGCAGAACACGCGGTACATCCAGGACAGCATGGCCGTATCGAAGTACGCGGACCTGCAGCCCGACGAGGCCTTCCTCGCCAAGGTGCGCCAGCGCTGCGCACCGCTCGAGCACTGCGACCAGACCAACTCGATGGGCAACCCCGGCTCGCAGCCCGCCATCGGGCCGGTGCCGCGCTGGACCGCGGTGTACATCATCGATCCCGACGTGCGCGCCTACCGCTGGATGCTGGCCAATACCGATGCACTGGGGACTTACTCGACCCACTATCGCGACCATGCCACCGGGTGGCCACTGAGTATCCGGAAGCATCCCTACGTCACGATCCAGGGCTGGTCGTTTGCGCGCGGCGTGTCGGACAACAAGGGTTCCCGCGCCGCCAAGTACCGCAAGGACCTGCTTCCGAACTGCGTGGAGACCTCGAAAATCACCAAAAAGTGCACCCCGAACTGGTACAGCACCGGCAACCCGCACCGCTGGTCGAACGCCCACCAGCCCGCCGCCGGCTACGTGGCGTACATGGTCACGGGCTCGTACTACTACATGGAGGAGATGGCGTTCTACGCGTCCATGAGCGAGCTGGAAGCCAGTGCCAATTACCGCGGGTATTCGAAAGGCCTGATCGACGGCGCGCGCACCCAGGTGCGCGGCAAGGCCTGGGTGCTGCGCGAGCTGGTGGATGCAGCCTGGTTGTTGCCTGACGGCTACCCGTTGAAGAAAGAGTTCAATGCCGACGTGAACCATTCGCTTGCCGACTTCAACGCCAAGTTCACCAACAACCCCGATGCCAACCCGCTCGGAATGATGCGCAGCGGGGCGCTCTATTCCGTGGATGGCGGACGCCACAACGCCGGGACGCCCTGGCAGCACAACTTCCTCGTCTGGTCGGTGGGTCATGCGGCGGAGCTGGGCTTTCCGGGCGCCGCGAAGTTCCGCGACTGGCTGGGGAAGTTCGAGATCGGCCTGATGACCGGCTGGATGGACGACCCTGCCCATGGTTTCTGCTGGCTCGAGGCCTCGGCGTACAACATCAAGGTCAAGGACGCTTCCGGCAACTGGCTGCCCGACTACGCGGCGGTCTACGCTGCCAGCGTGCCGACCCTGGTGGGCCTGAAATGCAATTCGCCGCGCATGGTTGCCGCCCTGAACAAGCTGACCGGGCGAAAGCACGAGATCGGGGAAATGGTGGGTTATGCCCATTCACCCACCGGGTACCCCGCCAACTTGCAGATCGCCCTTGCGACGCTCGTCAACGCGGGGTTGCCGGGTGCGCGCACGGCCTGGAAGATTTTCCAGTCGCGCAGCGTCAAGCCGAAGGGCTACAACAACTACCCCAACTTCGCGCTCGTGCCGCGGAATGCCGGGGACGCCCCGCCCGTTTCGAAGACGGCGTCCGGGGATCGATCGCGGTAATGCCGCCCTGCGCATCCGGGTGGCGGGCCCGGTCAGCGGCGATCGCGCACCACCGATTCGAGCTGGTCCAGGTAGACGATCAACATCGGGATGGACGGGTTGACGCGCCCGCGTGACAGGCAGCCCGCCAGCATCTTCAAGCGCGGCACCGTATTGCGCATCCATGACGACGGCTTGCGCAACACGAACCTGCGGGTCGCCTCGGCCAGGAAGCGTGCCCGGACCTTGCCGTCATCGGCGGGGGGTGCATGTTTGTGGTCCGCGTACGGGATGTGCGCGAAAGCCGGATAGGCGCGTGCGATCGCGTCGGTATGGAAGGCGCGATCCATCAACATGTCGGCGGGCAGCGTGGCGGCGAAGTCGAAAAGGTCGTGGTCGAGGAACGGCGCATGCACGCGGGGTATGCCTTTCAGAAGGGCATGCGGCGCGAGCGCGATCTGCCTGCGGGTGCGGTTCCAGAAGAAGAAGGACGCAATCGGATTGGGCATGTCCAGGTGCCTCGCGACTTCCCCGGAAAGCCGGTGCCTGGCAACTTCCGGGTCCAGCGCGGCGCGCAGTCGTCCCTTCAGCAGGCCGTCCAGCATCGTCTGCGTGGACGCGTTCCGGCCCAGCAACGCGTCGGCGACGAGGCGCGCGTCGCGCGAGCGAAATACGGCATCGAGATCGGCGTCCAGGTAGGAGCTTTGCGACAGGACGTCGCCGGCGATGCCGTCGTAGACACAGTCGAACCGGTGGCTCAGGAAGTCGGCCAGCGCCAGGTACCAGCCGTGTGCGGTAGCGCAAAAGTGGGTCTCGCGATTCTTGCGGACTTGCGCCGACAGGACGGACAGTTGCTGCTCGATGACGACGTGCCCGAAACCGAGCGCGGCACACAATTGCCCGGCAACGGCCGGATCCTGGTTGGGGTCCGGCGGGTTGTCCAGCGCGGAGACGCAGACCGCGGGGCGCAAGCCGGTGCGATGCAATTCGAGCAGGATATGCCGTGAGTCCCGGCCGCCGCTGACAGGAACGGCGAATGCGTCGGACCCGGGGGTTCGCCTGGCCATGGCCCGCGCGAAGCGGTCGATGTATGCATCGATTGCGTCGTCGCGCGAAAGCGTCGATGCTTTCCGGACGCGCGGAAACCGGCCATGACACTCCAACGTGCCGTGGCTCCATGCGAAGACCGCATCGGGCGGCATGGCCTTGATCGCCGCAAACGGCGTGTCATCGCCGATGAAAAACCCGAGCCTGAAAAAAACGGCGAGTGCCTCGATGTCGAGTTCCGTCGGGGCACCGTGCTCGATCAGGCGGGCGAGCGACGGCGAAACGCCCACCCCGCCATCGGGAAACCTGGTCCAGAACAACGGCTGGAACCCGTAGCGGTCATTGCCGGCCACGAGCCGCGTCCCGTCCCAGTGCCAGCCCGCGAAGACGCCGTCGTCGACGCCATGGCCGGCCGAGGGCAGGCGATGGCCGAACTCGGCATCGGCCTGGCCTTGCGTCGCCGCCCGGCCGCCCTGCATCCGCACGAGAAAGAACGGCTCGTGCGCCGCGGACGGACTGCTCGGGCCTGGATCACGCCGTTTCATCATCGTCGATTCTTCACCAGGTCGATGACTTCGAGACACTCCTTGCGGCGCACGAACCACATGAACGCCGTGTAGGTCAGTGCTCCGACCGCGACCATGATGATCAACTTGACGGTTTCATCGGGCAAGCGGCCGGTCAGGACCATGCGCACGAACATCACCGACAGGTACATGACGGCGCCGCCTGTCGCCGCGCCGGCCATCGGCCGCAGGTAGTCGAGCAGGCCGAGGCCCAGGACCGGGAGCGTGACGACCAGCTGCACGAGTCGTGCGACGGGATAGACGGCAAGCCACACCAGCGAGACCCCCACCAGCCCGCCAAAAACGGCACCCAGATAAAATGCCGGGACCATGATCACCAGGTTGATCAGTACATTGAGCGTGCCGAACTGGGGCTTGCCTATGGCCGACAGGGCCCCGCTTCCGCTGTGGGCAACCATGCGGATGGGCATGATCAGGCCCAGCAATTGCAGGGGAATGGCGGCCTGCTCCCAGCGCTGCCCCAGGACGACGGCCACCAGGTCGGGCGAGATGCTGGAAATACCCCAGAAAACGGGAAATGACAAGACGCTGAGTACGCGTATCGCCTTGCAGTAATGGGATCGAAGCGCGGACATGTCCTCCTGGACGACCGTATAGGCCGCAAGCCCGACCTGGCTCAGCAATTCGCTGACTTTCCGCATCGGCAATGTCGCCAGCTCCATGGCGACGGAATAAAAGCCCAGGGTTTCCTTGCCCAGCAGCTTGCCGATGATGAACACGTCGGCCTGGGAATAGACGTACCAGATCAACCGGGTCGTGGTCACGAAGCTGCCGAAGCGCAGCATGTCGGCCATGCCCGTGCGTGAAAACCGTGGCCGGCACCAGTAGCGCGCCGCGAGGACCAGCCCGGCGGGACGTATGAACGAACCGGCGAGGCTGCCATAGACCAGCGCCCACACGTCATGCCCCGCGAGGGCGAAAGCCAGGGTCACGAAGCCGTTGCCGAGAACCACCGCGAGGTTCACGAACGACTTGTGCTTGAAGTCCATGCGGCGACTGAGCATGGCATCCTGAACCACGCCGACGGCGGCCAGGGGAAACTGGATGCCCAGTACGCGCGCGATATCGGTCAGGCGCGGATCATCGAAAAAGCCGGCGAGCAGCGGCGCCGTCGCGAATACCACGACATAAAGGATGCAGTTGACGACGATCAGGAAACCGAACGCCTGCTCGACCTGGCGCCGCGTCAGGTCGCGCTTCTGCACCATGGCCGTGTACAGCCCCAGCTCCCGGAACAGGGCCGCGAAGCCGATGAGCATGCCCGCGATGGCCATCAAGCCGTAGTCGGACGGCTTGAGGATGCGGATGACCACCAGCGTGATGGACCACGCAATGAGCTGGCCGGCGAAACGGGCGCCGGCCAGCCATTTCAGCGAATGCAGGACGTCACTGCGAAGGCTCATGCAGCAAGAAAACCCCTCTGGCCGTGCCGTGGCCCGGACCCGCAAAGTGTAGCCGATGGCATCGTCGCCGCCGCCCGGGGCAGCGCCCGCGATGCAACAAGCCCGGTCGGCCGGCTGCGTCGCACTACCGGGCCTTGTCGCCAAGCATGCGGTCCAGGCGGCCTTCATGCAGCCATTGCCATGCCTTCCAGTGGAACAGCAGCTTCCAGGCAAGTTCATTGCCTGCGCCCGGCGTTGCCAGCTTCTTGCGCGCACGCGGATCGATCCACGGGTCGTCTTCCTCGAACAGGTGCCTGCCGAGGAAGGCGGAGCGTTCGGGGCGGGAGGTTTTGGCGCCGGCGAACAGGCTCGGATGGCGGGCACGAAAACCCCGGGCCACGATCCGCATCCGTTCGCGGCCATAAGCCGGGTTGATGCGGGCGCCTTTCATCAACTGCCCGCCGCTGAGGAAAGGCACTGCCAGCGACCGCTTGTCCAGTCGCGCGAGCAACTGCCGGTAGAAACGCCCGTGCTGTTTTTCTTCGAACGGAATCATCGCCGCGTGGCTCATGAAATCCTTCGACAGGCCGGGGGTGAAGGCGTCGGCGCGGTTGGCATACACCTTCAACGGGTTCATGCATGCCCGGTGGCGACTGCGGTTTTCGATCACGAAGCGTGCCAGGCCGGAACCGTCCTGGGGCAGGCGCGACATCACGGAGCGCAGGTCGCCGGAAAACCCTTCGGACATCGCTTCCACGACCTCGGGCCTGAACACGATGCCCGCCGCTTTCCAGGCGGCACTGCCCGTTCCGCGGACCTCGGCCTGCAAATAAGCCTCGAAGCCGCCTTCGTACTGGTGCAGCGGCATGAACACGAAGCCCGGGACCAGCCCGTCCCATACGGCACGTGCGCGGATCTGCGAAGCCACCTTGGCGATGAACAGGTCCATGCTCGGATGACCGGCGTCGCTGGCCGCCAGGTAGTCGAGATACGCCTGCGTGGAAAAAAAGTCCCGGGGCGGGCGGGCCTTTCGAAAAGGGATGCCGGAGGAGGTCGCCACCGCCTCGGCCAGCCGGCCGTCGGCATCGTCGTGTTCGTCGTCGTGGGAGACGATCAGGGCGTCTGCCCCGATGCGAGCGCGCCGGAGCAGGAACAGAAGCAGCCGCGAGTCGAACCCGCCGCTCAGCAGCACCGAACCGGGATCGCCGAAGGCCGCGCAGGCATGGATGTCCGCCTCCAGCGCCTCGAGGAAATCGTAGCGCCGCCATGCCCCGGTCGGCGCCGGCCAATGCCAGTAGCGGCGGATGTTCAATTGATGCCGCGCGCAGTCGTAGGTCAGGATGCTCGCCGCGGGCACGCGCTGCAGGCCGCTCAACAGGCTGCGTTCGCCGACGGGATGGCCGAGCGAGATGAACGCGCCCCACGCGCCCAGGTCGGGATCGCCGTGCAGCGCCTTGGTCTCGGAAACCAGCGTCAGTTCGCCGTCGACATGTCGCATGTACAGCGGCTGCATGCCCAGGCAATCGGTGACGACGACCAGGAACTCCCGTTGCGCGTCCCAGAAAATGCCGGCAAAGGCGCCGTCACAGGCCGGGAGCCATCGTTGCGCGGAAGCCGCGTTGGCCAGGTCGTCGACGTCGGGACCATGGATCGGCCACCCGGTGCAGAAACAGAGGTTGCCCCGGGCCGGGAGCGCAACGTCGCCGAGGCAGCCGATGGTGCCGCGGCCGACGTCGCGTCGCGAGGCGGCCAGCCCGCAGGGATTTTGCCGATCCAGCATGGTGCCGACCCGGCGCGAAGCGTCCGCGCCGATGTGGATCGCGAGTTTTTTCGCCCTCGGCATCCTGGCAGCGGAAGAGTCCGGTGTCTGCATCTCACGGCTGGCTTGGCGCCACCTTCCTGAAAATGAAAATCATGTTGTAGCCGAGGGCATGCACGCGCGAGCAGCAGCGCATGTTGAATCGTTCCAGCGCGATGGTGGCCGGCCACGACAAAAAGCCGGAACGGACATCGGTTTGCGGCCATATGCCCAGTGAGTAGCTGTGTACACGCACGAAACCCCGTTTCAGGAACAGGTCCTGGATGTCCGCATTGCGCGACCCGAAGTTGCCACCGGCATTTCCGGTGGCGCGCATGGCCATGTAGGACGTCGACCAGAAGTTGCGATGGTTGTTCACGACGACATGGCCGCCCGGCCGGGTCAATCCCGCGATCTGTCCGGCCGCGTCCTCCCGCAGCTGCGGGTCGGCATTGGAAAAAAAACGAAACGCCGAGACCACGTCGAATGCCTCGCGCCCGAATTCGTGCAATGCCTGCCGGCCGTCCATGGCGTGAAACACGACCCGTTTGCAGCGGCTGCGCGCCACGCCCAGCATGTCGGCGGAAATGTCGATGCCGTGGAGTTCGCACCCGGGCAGGCAGGTTTCCAGTCTCGATGCGATCCGTCCCGTGCCCGTTGCGAAGTCCAGCGCACGGGCCGGCGCCAGCCGGGGAAAGATCTTGCCGATCAGCTCCTGTTCCAGCAGCCACATCGCCGCACGCCCGGGCCTGTCCCGGAAGCGCGCGTCGTAGGGAGCGCCGGCGTGCAGGTGGCTGCTCGAATAATCCGGGTATTCCCGCAACGGTTCACGTCGAAACAAGTCTTTCATGCCGCGCATCCCCCGGTTGGTGTCGTTCCCGGATTCATGATCCGGCCCCGCGCGCGTGCCGGACCCGGGTCACGAAATCGTCGAAAATCGCGTCGGCAGGCTCCAGCGAGCCTTCCATCCACTCCAGTGCCCCGGATTCCGGTTCGCCATGGAGCACCCAATGCCCCGGGCAGTCACGCACGCACCAGCTCGCGTATGCCAGGCCCAGCTCGACGATCACCGGCGCGCCCTTGCGGCGGAGGATATCCACCGTGATCGTTTGCGAACCCGACTGGCGCGCGACCCGGTAGCCGAGCCTCACGGCATCCTCGCCGATTTGCGCGGGGTTCCAGTCGATGCGTCCGCTGCCACTTGCGCGAAAGTCGCCGGGGCGGTTGAAGCGGCGAAACACGAAGGCACGATTGCCGGTGACGGTCACGCGGACATCGAAGGCGTTGTCCGGCAGGAACTCCTGGGCCAGGAAATAGCCGTATTGAAGGTCCGCATCCGGGGTCGGTCCATGCGGAATCCGGCCCATGACGAGGCCGGCGGCGGCCCGGGTCCGCCGCATCAGCAGGCGGACGGGCGACGCCGGCCGGTACCCCAGCGAAACCACGCCATGGCCGAACAGTTCGTCGACGTAGAACAACGCCTCGTCGAGCGCGTGCACCAGCCGGACATTGGAGGCCTGGTAACCGGTTGCCAGCTTGAGCACGAACGGATAGGTCGCGCCCTCGCAGAACCGCGTTGCCTCTTCCCGTGTCCAGGACACGGTGGTGGCCGGGGTCGGGATGCCCGCCGCGGCCAGGAAATAGTACTGGCCGACCTTGTCCTCGAAATGCCATCGGCTCCGGAGGGACGGGAAGACCGGCAGGCCGAGCCCGGCCTCGATCGCGTACAGGAACCGGGCGGCGTACAGCCGCTCGCCGGCGGACGGGTCGCAGCGCCACATGAACGCGTCGCAGGCCGCGATCGCATCGAGAACGTCGGGGGCATGCACGTCCACGGGAACGGCTTCGACACCCCGGTCCCGCGCAAGGTCGATCCAGCGCCCGGAATAGGACTGCCGTTCCCCGTTGTGGTGCACGACCTGGTCGGGCTGGATGGCGATCTTGAGGCTCATGGCGACTCGGACCCGGTATCCGGAGGCGCGACCGTCGCGATGCGACTGCCGGATGCATGCCGCGAGCGGGAGATTGCGGCAACGAAATCGTCGAAGACGGCATCGGCGGCGTCCACGCAACCGTCCACCCAGGTCAGGCTGCCGGATTCCGGACTGCCTTCGAGTACCCAATGCCCCGGACAGGCTCGGACCACCCAGTCGGCATAGTTCACGGTCAACTCGATGGCGACGGGTTCGGTACCGCGACGGAGCATGTCCACGGCAATCGTCCGGGCGCCCAGTTCGTGCACGATCCGGTAAGCCAGCCGGATGGCATCCTCGCCGATTGCTTCCGGCGTCCAGTCGATGCGGCCGGAGCTGCCGCGGGTACGGAAATCGCCGGGGTGAACAAAGCGGCGGCAGGCGAAGGCGCGGTTGCCGATGACGATGGCGGAGATCTCGAAATCGTTGTCCGGCAGGAACTCCTGGGCGTAGAAATAACCGTATTGCAGTTCCGCCTCGGCGCTGGGGCCGTACGGATTGAGGCCCCTGGCGAACGCGGCCGTCGCGCGCAACCGGCGCAGCAGCCGGCGTGCATGCCCGGCGGGCAGGTAGCCCAGCGACACGACGCCGTGGCCGAACAGCTGGTCGATGTAAAAATGCGCTTCCTTGCGATTGTGCACGAGGCGGACATTGGACGACTGGTGGCCACCGGCCAGCTTCAGCACGAAAGGGTAGTCGGCTGCATCGCAGAACTGCATGGCACTCGCGCGTGTCCAGCAGACGCGGGTCGCCGGCATCGGAATTCCCGCCGCTTCGAAAAAATAATCCTGGGCGATCTTGTCTTCGAAATACCATGAATCGTCCAGGGCCGGAAAAACCGGAATGCCCAGCCCCTTTTCGACGGCATGGCACAGCCGCCGGGCATACGTGCGCGGATGCGCCGAGGACGGGCATCGCCACATGAATGCGTCGCACGTGGCTATTTGCGCCACGATGTCGTCGGAAAAAACGTCCACCATGGCTGTCCCGATGCCCCGTTCGCGTGCAAGCTCGCGCCAGCGTTCGGAGAATGACTGGCGCACGCCGTTGGGGTGGACGACGGCATCCGGCTGGATGGCAATTCGCAAATCCATGATGAATCGGGTTCGGTCGCCGGGCGGCGACGGAGCTTGTAGATTAACGACAATGGCGGCTCCCGTTGCTGCAGCAAACGCAGCCCGTAAGCCTGCCGTTCATGTTGATCGGCCATTGCGGGTGCCGCATTCACGGATTGTCGGTGAACCTTACATTCACCGGTTTTCGCGAAAGCCGGAAATGGCGTGCATTACCGGCCGTCATTCGCGTCATGGACCGTGCGGACTGTCGGTGGATTTTACATTTTCCAGCCTTTGCATTGAATGATTCGATGATGCTCCCAAAAAAATCAAGTATTTGCGATTTTGGCGCGCAAAATGCTGTACCTCTTCAGGGAGTCATGCCTGCCGTTGCGGAAAAGGACCGATCCATTGCGCACTTCAAACCTGATATCACGATCGCTGGTTTTTGCCTGCGGTGCCCTCCTGTATTCCGCCGCTGCGCTGGCCATACCCATCCACATCGGCCTGATGGGTGCCGACGGGCATCATTCGTGGACGTCGGACCCGATCGAGGATCCGCACGGCACCCTGACCATGAGCGGCTGGCAGCACGACCCCCAGAGCGGCACGTGGACCGCCGCCAGCATGAAGCTGGTGACCGGCGGCGCCCACGACGGCCTCGGCGTGGTCTGCGACGAGCAGCGTGCCGACAACAACTGCAGCGCCGACCCGGCCGATACCGGCAAGATCGACACCGTGCCGTGGCAGATGATCGACATGGACATCAGCGAGGTGACGGACTGGAACGGCCTGACGATCACCCTCCTGCAGGACGATCCCAGCCCGGCCAGCTACGACCTGTGGGGCGGCGGCTGCAACATCGGGACGGGCGCCTGCGACCCGATTCCGCTGCTCGGCTGCTCGTCGTCCGCCGGCACGGTCACCTGCACGTTCACGACGGACTACCTGCAGAAGATGGGCGCCACCCACTTGTGGATCACGCCCTGGACGCCTCCGGCAATGCGCGGCGGCAGGATCGAGGAGCTCGGCCTGGACTACGGCCAGTTCTACCTGCAGGCGGACCTGGTCATGGACCTGATACCCCAGGCCGGGGAGGTGCCGGAGCCGCCGGTGCCGGGCATGTTCGGGCTGGGCCTGCTGCTGGTCGGCCTGTTCGCGGGACGGCGCCGGCGCCGGGCCCGCTGACGGCAAGCCCCGTGCCGTCCGGTGTGCGAAGGCCATCCCCGGAAACGGGGGTGGCCTTTTCGCGCCGCCCGTCGCGCACCCCGGCGCTCAGTGCCTGCTCGAGACGTTCGCGCCCGATGACGGGGACCGGCCGGGCACCGGCAAGCCGGCCTGCCTGCACAGGGCGGCAAAACGCGGGTCGTGCCGGTAGGCCAGCGGGAAGGGATCGTAGAGCAGGCTGAGCAGCGCCGGGTCGTGTTCCCGGCGCGCACGCTGCAGCCATTCGAACATCCTGTCCGGCTGCTTGCGCAGCGCGTACATGTCGGCGACGAAGTAGGGCTGGTCGTCGCCGTGCCCGGCGATGTAGGCCTGCAGCGCCTGGTCGGCCTGGCGCCGGTCGGGATTGATCTGCTGCGCCATCGCCCGGATCCAGGCGCCGTACGCGGGGTCCGGTTCCCTGGCCGCGTCGCGCACCGCCGTGGCGAACTTTCCGCGCAGGATGCTGATCTGCGCCAGGATGGTGTGCATGCCGGGGAAGCCCGGTTTCAAGGCCAGCACCCGGCGGCTGGTTTCCTCGGCGGCGTCGAGCCGTCCGTCCGCCACCTGGACCGACGCCAGGGCGGCCAGCCAGCCGACGCGCAGCGGGTCGGTGGCGATGGCCTTGTCGAACAGCTCGGTGGCCTGCTTCAACTGCCCCATGCTGACCAGGCCGTAGGCCAGGAAGGCCATGGCGCGGCCGTCGTTGGGCGCCAGCTTCACGGCCTGCCGGTACTCGGCCAGCGCGGCCGTCGGGTCCTTGTCGAGGTTCATCAGCAGGTAGCCCTGGTCCATGTGCGTGGTGGCGGTGTCGGGCGCCAGGACCTGCTGTTTGCCGGCCGCCACGCGGGCCTGCGTGAAGGCCTGCTTGCGGGCGTCGCCGGTCAGGATCATCTGCCCCTGGTTGATCAGCGCGGTGGAAAGGATGCCCCATGCATACGCGTATTGCGGGTCCAGCGCGAGTGCCTGCCGCAGCAGGGCGATGCCCTGGGCAAAGCCGGACCGGGTCTGTTCCTGCACGAGGGCGTGGCCCTGCAGCGTGAGCATGTAGGCCTGGACATTGCCGCCGGGCGGCTTGTCGCCCGCCACGACGGGGTCGCCCAGCAGCTTGATCCGCAGCGCCGAGGCCACCGCGTGGCCGATCTTGGACTGGATCTTGAAGACGTCCTCGAGCCGGTCGTCGTAGCTGTGTGCCCAGATGCTGCTGCCGTCCCGGGCGCGGATCATGCTGATGTTGACGCGGATGCGGTCCCCTTGCTGGCGCACCGAGCCCTGGATCAGGTGGGCCACGCCCAGGGCCACCCCGATTTCGGCCGGGGTGTCCCTGCTGTCGCGGAACTTGAAGCTGGAAAACCGGCCGATCACCTTCAGCCCGTCGATCTGGGTGAGGTCGGAAATCAGTTCCTCGGACAGGCCGTCGGCAAAATACTGCTGCGCGGGGTCGCTGCTGTTGTTGGACAGCGGCAGCACGGCAACGGATTTCGCGGGAATCGCGGCGAACGCGGCCGCGATGGCCTTGTTGCGTTCGGCATTGGCGATGCTGGTCGCGTCGCGGTGCAGCACGAACTGGTTGGTGGCCAGCAACACCACGGCCACCGCCAGCGTGCCGATGATCCAGAAATCCAGCTTGCGGCCGGTCAGGTGCGCGATCGACTCGCGCTTGTCGACCTGGTGTTCGAGTTTCAGGCCGCTCGGGGTGATTTCGAACAGCCAGGCGAAGCCGAGCCAGAACGGAAAGCCGATCACGCAGGCAAACACGAACCAGCGGGCGAGCCAGTCGGGAGCATGGAACACGGGCGCGAGCTGCGCGATGCCCTGCGACAGGGCCCACACGGCCGCGATGTACAACGCCCCTGCACGCAACACGTTGCGGCGCTTGAGTTCACCGAAAAAATTTCGTCGCTTGCCGGACGGTTCGGTGCGATCAGTCACGCGGCACCTCCGGGAGCCGCACCGGCAGCTGGCCGGTCTCCGGACAGCAAAAGTGTGGTGCTTTGCCCGGCCGGATGCAAGGGAACCGCCGGTCCGGGCCGCGCGCACGCCGCGACGTGCGTCCGTGCAACCGGGCCGGCCTGCGCGCAATGCAGTAACCTTGCCGCCACGGACCTGCCGGATGACGGACACGGTGCCCGGGGAGCTTGCCGGAATGACGATACTCGTGCTGCAAATCGTGGTGTTGTGCCTGCTGGCGGCGGCGGTGGTGCTCTGGGCGATCTATTTCCCGTACCCGTCGCCGCTGGTGCGCCGCTGGCTGCCGCCGCGCAAGCGCTGGCCCGAAGCGCAGGTCCGTTCGTGGCTGCGGCGGGGCAGGTTCCAGCGCGCCTTCCTGCGTCATTTCTACAGCGATCCCGAGCGCGTGCCGCCGCCGGGCGACAGCCTGCTGGCGGCGGCCGACGGGCTGGTGAAAAGCGCCGAGGTGCGCGACGGCACACGTTACCTGGTGATCGCGTTGAGTTTCTGGGACATGCACGTGCAGCGCAGCCCGGTGGCCGGCACGGTGCTCGGGGTGACGGCGCACGGGGACGACTTCATGGACGGCGAGGGCCGCGAGTTCGTCTTTCTCAGGGAAAAATCCTGCCCCGTGCAGAAGCGGCTGGTGATCGCGACCGGGGCCGGGCAGGTGGCCGTGCGCCTGATCACCAGCCTGGCGGCGCGGCGCATCGAGACCTGGGTCGGCGAGGGCGAGCGGATCGAGCGCGGGCAACGGATCGGCAGGATCCTGCTGGGCAGCACGGTGGTGGTCGAACTGCCGCCCGAGGCGACGCTGCTGGTGCGCCCGGGCGATCGCGTCCGCGCCGGCGAAACGCCCGTCGCCGAAAGCGTGGCCGCCCCGTGAGCGCCTTCCTGTGGGCGTCCGGCCACCTGGGCTGGGGCCTCTTCGCGCTGGCCGTGTTCACCGGCCTGTGGTGGCTGCTGGCCGACCTGTACTGGCGCATGAAAACCGTCCCCGGCACGCGCCAGCTGGCGACCGTCGCCGCCGGCTGGCTGGCCGGTGCCGGCCTGATCGTGCTCGGGTTCTTCCTCGGCCATTCGTGACGTCCCCCGGTGCGGGTGCCGGACGCACGGGCCTTTCCGCGTGCCTTTTCGCATGGCGCTGGACAGTGTCGGAATACTTTACACAGCGGCCGGCGCGCCGGAAGCCGGGGCGGCGTGCGGAAACGCTTGTCCGGCGCGGCTCCGGCGGTGCCGGTGGGCCGGCAGCTCCCGTGTGCGCGGGGCCGTCGGCGTGTCGGTATTCTTTACACTTGCCGTATCCGGGGGATGGCAGGACGCCACGATAACCCAGGAAAATCAACAGGTTGCATCTTTGGCATCGACCTTGCTTCATCGTGGTTCCAAGGCCGCAGGGCATCGCGCCCTCGTCCGGCCCGGCGCGTTTTTCCGGCCGGTGCAGGCAGGCGGGGACCGGCAGAACAGAACGGGAAGGGGGGAAGGAATGAACGACAGGAAGCTCCGGACATGCGTGGCGGCGGCAGGCATGGCGGCCGCCTGCGCGTGTGCAACCGCCGCGTTCGCCAGCGTCACCACGGTGTCGCAGGGCGCGCTGGTGCCTTCGGGCCAGTACTACACCGACACGATCGGCGGCGGCATCGGTTCGCAGGTGATGAAGCGCAACGACGACGGTTCCACCGGCATGCTCGATCTCGGCTTCACGCTCGATTTCTTCGGGCACGACTACAGCCACTACTGGATCAACAACAACGGCAACATCACCTTTGCGGGATCCCTGTTCAACTTCACGCCAAACGGTCCGCAGGGGGCGCTCCAACCCATCATTTCGCCGTTTTTTGCCGACGTGGATACGCGCAACACCGACAGCGGCCTGGTCTACCTGCGCACCGATGTCGCCAATGAAATCATCGTGACCTGGGATGCGGTCGGTTATTACGGCGGGCATGCCGACAAGCGGAACAGCTTCCAGCTGGTGCTGCGCGGCCCCGACTACGCGATCCCGGCGGGCGAGGGTTCGATCGGCTTTTTCTACAAGGGCATGAACTGGGAAACCGGCGATGCCAGCGACGGCAACGGCGGTTTCGGCGGGGTGCCCGCCGCGGTCGGCTTCGGCAACGGCAGCGGCGACGGCATCGTGCTGGCCGGTTCCATCCAGCAGGGCATCTCCGCCGCGGTCGGCAACCATTTCATCTGGTTCGACCAGGACCTCGAGCCGCTGCTGCCGACCGGTCCCGCCGTGGTGCCGGAGCCGCCGGAGTGGCTGCCGATGCTGCTCGGCCTGCTCTGCACCGGCGGACTGGTCCATCATGCACGGAGGCGCCGCGGTACCGGCTGAGGCGGGTATCGGTTCGATGATCGACACCGGCAACGGAGGGCCGGTCGTCGCGCGTCACGCCTGCACGGTCACGACCCGGCGAACGGGTGGCGACCGTGCCGGCGCGCCCGCTGCCGGGCCGGCGGGCGGGGTCGCGCAACACGCATGCACGGACGCCATGACAGGTGCAACAGAAGATGAAACTGCTACATTGGACGCAAACGGGAACCACGGGGGCAGGAATGGACACGCAGCCGGTCAGGATCGATCTGATCGCGGCGGCACGACCCAATTTCATGAAGGTCGCGCCGCTGTACCACGTGCTGCGCGACCAACCCTGGTGCTGCCTGCGCCTGGTGCATACCGGCCAGCACTACGATGCCAACATGTCCGAGGCGTTCTTCCGCGACCTCGGCCTGCCTTCGCCGGACCTGCACCTGGGTGTCGGCAGCGGCAGCCACGCGGCGCAGACCGCCGGCGTGATGCTGGCCTACGAAGCGGCCTGCCTGGACGACCGGCCGGACCTGGTGGTGGTCGTGGGCGACGTCAACTCGACCCTGGCCTGCGCGCTGGTCGGTTCCAAGCTGCACGTCAAGGTGGCGCACCTGGAAGCCGGGCTGCGCAGCGGCGACCGCCGCATGCCCGAGGAGATCAACCGGCTGGTCACCGACACCCTGGCCGACATCCTGTGGACGCCGTCGCCGGATGCCGACGAGCACCTCGCCGCCGAGGGCGTGCCGGCGGACAAGATCACGCGGGTCGGCAACATCATGATCGACTCCTGCGAGTTGATGCGCGGGCGCATCCGGGCCAGCGGCGAGCGTCGCCGGCTTGGCCTGGAGGCGGGCGAATACGGCGTGGTGACCCTGCACCGCCCGTCCAACGTGGACACGAAGGCGCCGCTGGCGGCGCTGGTCGAACAGCTGCGGGCGATCGCCGGCCGCCTGCCGCTGGTGTTTCCCGTGCACCCGCGCACGCGCAAGAGCCTGGAGGCATTCGGCCTGTGGCAAGGCCTGGCGGCCGGCACGGGCCTGCTCGTCACCGAGCCGCTGGGCTACGTGGACTTCATGAACCTGGTGAGCGGCGCGCGCCTGGTCATCACCGATTCGGGCGGGATCCAGGAAGAAACCACCTACCTCGACATCCCGTGCCTGACCCTGCGCAGCACCACCGAGCGGCCGATCACCCTCACCGAGGGCAGCAACCGGCTGGTGACCGCCGCGACCCTGGGGCCGAGCGTGGACGCCATCCTCGCCGGCCGCTGGACGCACGGACGCTGCCCCGCGCTGTGGGACGGGCACGCCGCCGAACGCGTGCTGGCGGACATCCGCGAGCGCCTGCGCGACACCGCGGCCGCGTTCCCCGCGACGCGGGAAAACCACGCCGGCCGCGCCTGAACGCCGTGCCGGGCACGTCTTCCAGGAGCCTATAATGACCGGGAAACGAGGCAGGGGTTGAGCAGCCATGCACGTCATCGTCATTGGCAGTTACCTGTTCGCTGCCGCCATGTTCCTGGTGGTGACGGTGTTGCTGGCGCTGGGCTGGCGCGGGCAGCGCAACGGCACCCTGCTGATCCTGGCCACGGCCGTGACGACGCTGTGGGGGGTGGTGCTGGCGTACGCCGAATGGCGGCAGTCGCTGTCCGGCCACTGGCTGCTGCTGGCCGAGGCGCTGCGCTACGGCGGCTGGCTGGTCTTCATCGGCGCCCTGTTCGGCGGCTGGCCCATGTCCGGCCTGCTGCGCGGCGTCCGCGTCGGCGCCCAGGCGCTGTGGGTGCTGCTGGCGCTGTATTGCCTGTGGCCCGCGGTCGCGCCGGCATCGGCCGGGCTGCCGTTCGACCTCAACGTGCTGCTGGTCGGCATCCTTTTGCTGGCTCTGGCCGGCGTGGTGTTCCTGGAGCAGATCTTCCGCAACGCCGAGCCGCAGCACCGCTGGGCGCTGAAGTTCCTGCTGATCCCGCTGGCCGGGATGTTCGCCTACGACATCTTCCTGTACTCCTACGCGATGCTCTACCACGCGTTCAACCCCAGCGCGTGGGCGGCGCGCGGCTTCGTCGACGCGCTGCTGGCGCCGCTGCTGCTGGTGGCGGCCGCGCGCAACCGCCGCTGGTCGCTGGAGGTGGGAGTGTCGCGGGGCGTGGTGTTCTATTCCACCAGCCTGCTGGTGGTGGCCTGCTACATCATCGCCATCGCCGTGGGCGGCTACTACGTGCGCCTGTACGGGGGCGACTGGGGCAAGGTGGCGGAGATCGCCATGATCTGCCTGGCGCTGCTGCTGGTGATCATGATCGCCAGCTCGGGCCAGGCGCGTTCGCGCCTGAAGGTCTTCCTGCACCGGAACTTCTTCAGCCTCCGCCACGACTACCGCGAGCAATGGCTGCGCCTGACCGCGACGCTGGCGGCCAGCGGCGGCGACACCGAGTTGCCGCTGCGCGCGGTGCGCGCGGTGGCGCAGACCATGGACAGTCCCGCCGGCGCGCTGTTCATGCGCAACGACACGGAAACCTTCGTGCCGGAAGCGGAGTGGAACATGCCGGTGCCGGCCGGCATCCGCTTCGCCGCCGCCAAGCCGGTGTTCGAATTCATGCGCGCGAACCGCTGGATCTACGACCTC
This sequence comes from uncultured Rhodanobacteraceae bacterium, assembly GCA_964496295.1. GTDB lineage: Bacteria > Pseudomonadota > Gammaproteobacteria > Xanthomonadales > Rhodanobacteraceae > Oleiagrimonas. The sequence goes on from CAZBZD010000001.1 coordinate 53,203, forward strand.
GGCGACGAGCCGCCCATGCACGACGAAAGCCTGCGCGCGCCGACCTGCCTGGCCGCGCTGCCGCATGCGTGGCTGCTGGTGCCGCTGCTGCTGGAGGACCGCCTGGTCGGGTTCGTGGTGCTGGCGCAGGCACGCGCGCGCCGCGCGCTGGACTGGGAAGACATCGACCTGCTGCGCACCGCCGGCAGCCAGGTCGCCGGCACCCTGATGCAGGCCGCCAACGCCAGGGACCTGGCCGAGGCGCGCCAGTTCGAGGGCTTCAACCGCCTCACCGCCTTCCTCATGCACGACCTCAAGAACGTCGCCGCGCAGCAGTCGCTGCTGCTGCAGAATGCCGCGCGCCACAAGCACAACCCGGCGTTCGTGGACGACATGCTGGCCACGGTCGGCAATTCGGTGCACCGCATCACCCGCCTGCTCGAGCAGTTGCGCGGCGATCCGGCGCCGGCCGCCCACGGCTGGGTGCGCCTGGCCACGGTGGTCGAAAAGGCGCTCGCCGAATGCCGCGCGCAGGCGCCCGAACCCCGCTACCGGCCGCCCGAGGGCGAACCGTGGGTGCACGCCGACGCCGAGCAGCTGACCACCGTCGTCGAGCACCTCGTGCGCAATGCCCAGGATGCGGCGACGGCCCGCGGCCACGTCACGCTGAGCCTGGAGCAGTCCGCCGGACAGGCCGTGCTGGAGATCGCCGACGACGGCGCGGGCATGGACGAGGAGTTCATCCGGCACCGGCTTTTCAAACCGTTTTTCACCACCAAGGGGAGTCGCGGCATGGGTATCGGTGCCTACCAGGCACGTGAATACGTGCGCCTGCTGGGCGGGACGCTGAACGTGGACAGCACGCCCGGGCGCGGCACCGTGTTCACGATCCGCCTGCCGCTGGCCGGCCCCGCGGCCGGCAGCGTCGAGGCCGGCCGGTTGAGGGCGACGTCATGAGCGGGTCTTCGCGTTGCCTGCTGGTCGTCGAGGACGACGCCGGACTGCAGAGCCAGTTGCGCTGGAGTTTCGACGATTACACCGTGGTCGTGGCCGGCGACCGGCCCGCGGCGCTCGCGCAGCTCGCCAGGCACGAGCCGGCGGTGGTGCTGCAGGACCTGGGCCTGCCGCCGGACGCGTCGGGTACCGACGAGGGCTTTGCCTGCATCGCGGAGATCCTCGAAAAGGCGCCCCACACCAAGGTCATCGTGGTCACCGGCAACGGCGACCGCGACAACGCGGTCAAGGCGATCGGCAGCGGCGCCTACGACTTCTGCTCCAAGCCGCTGGACCTGGAAGTGCTGCGCCTGATCGTGGACCGCGCCTTCCGGGTACACGAGCTGGAAGCGGAAAACCGCAAGCTGCGCGGCCGGGCGGAAGCTCCGCTGGAAGGCATCATCGGCAGCAGCCGCCCCATGCGCGAAGCCTGCCGGCTGGTGGAGAAGGTGGCGCCCACCAACGCCACCGTGCTGCTGCTGGGCGAAACCGGCACCGGCAAGGAACTGTTCGCGCAGGCGGTGCACCGGCTGAGCGCGCGCAGCGAGGGGCCGTTCGTGGCCATCAACTGCGCGGCGATTCCCGAAAACCTGCTGGAAGCGGAACTGTTCGGCTACGAAAAGGGCGCCTACACCGGCGCGCACAAGCAGACCCGCGGCAAGATCGAGCTGGCCTCCGGCGGCAGCCTCCTGCTCGACGAAATCGGCGACATGCCGATGCCCCTGCAGTCGAAGATGCTGCGCTTCCTGCAGGAGCGGGTGGTGGAGCGCATCGGCGGGCGCGAGACGATCCCGGTGGACGTGCGCATCATCTGCGCCACGCACCAGGACCTGCGCGCGCTGATCGGCGAGGGACGCTTCCGCGAGGACCTCTATTACCGCGTCAGCGAAGTGGCCATCCCGTTGCCGCCGCTGCGCGAGCGCGCGGGGGACCTGCAGCCGCTGGCGCGGCATTTCCTGGAGCAGGCCGCGCAGCGCCACGGCAGCGCCGTGCGCGGGTTCACCGCCAAGGCGGTCAAGGCGATCGAGGCGCACCCCTGGCGCGGCAACGTGCGCGAGCTGGAAAACGCCGTCAACAGCGCCGTGATCATGGCCGAGGGCAAGCAGATCCGGCCCGGCGACCTGCACCTGGGCAGCCTCGACGACGACGCGTTCACGAACCTGCGCGACGCGCGCGCGGAGGCCGAGCTGCATGCCATCCAGCGTGCGCTGACGCAGTCCGGGGGCAACCTGTCGAGGGTGGCCGAACTGCTCGGCATCAGCCGGCCGACCCTCTACGACCTGCTGGACAAGCACGGCCTGAAAAAAACATCCGATGTCGATTGAAACGGGCTGCACGGCGGCCTCGAGGAGGACAACCATGGACACGATCAGGTGGAACCGGCGCGGGCCGTGGCGGGGCCTGGCCCTGGGATGCGTGCTCGCGCTGCTGGCCGCCGGGTGCGGCCTGGTCGGCGGGCAGGGCAGCCTGGCCGAGGCAACCGGGTACCAGGCCCAGGGCAAGTACCGCGCCGCCTACATCGAGGCCAAGAAGGTCCTCCAGCACGACGCCGGCAACGGCAAGGCCTGGTTGCTGCTGGGCAAGGCCTCGTTGCGGCTCGGCGACCCGAAGGACGCCCTGAACAGCCTCGAAAAGGCGCGCGCCAACGGCGTGCCCCAGGCGCGCTGGATGGTGCCGACGGGGCAGGCGCTGCTGGTGACCCGGCAGTTCGACAAGCTGCTCGACACCCTGTCGCCCGAGCCGCCGCTCGAGGCCGGCCTGCAGGCGCGGGTGGACACGCTTCGCGGCGACGCCCAGCGCAACCTGAAGCAGCCCGACCAGGCGAAGCAGTCGTACCGGTCGGCACTGAAGCTCGACCCCGGCCATCCACGGGCGCTGGTCGGGCTGGCCCGGCTGGCGGCCGCGGACAAGGATCCGGCGGCCGCCGACGCCTATGTGGACAAGGCCATCGCGGCGGCGCCGGAAAGCCCGCAGGCGTGGGTGACCCGGGGCGACCTGGCCTTCGAGCGCGGCGACCTTGCGGCCGCCGAGGCGGCCTACCGGAAGGTGCTGGGCTTCAAGCATGCCGACTGGCTGCCCCAGGAACGCTTCTACGCCCGCGTCCGGCTGGCCGGCGCGCTGGCCCGCCAGCACAAGTACGACGATGCCCTGGCCAGCATCGAGGTGCTGGAAAAGGAGGCGCCCAAGCAGCCCCGCCCGCATTTCCTGCACGCGACCGTCCTCTACCAGCAGGGGCATCTGGACAAGGCCGTCGAGCAGTTGCAGCTGGTGCTGCAGGCCGATCCCGACAACCCGCACGCCCAGTTGCTGATGGGAGCGGTCAACTACGCCAAGGGCAACGACGGCCAGGCGCAGATGTACCTCAGCAACGTGATGGGCATGGACCCGGACAACGTGCCGGCGCGCAAGCTGCTGGCACTCACGCTTTATCGCCAGGGGCGTTCGCAGCAGGCCCTGGCGACGCTCCGGCCGGCGGTGCCGGGCCAGCCTTCCGACGCCCGGCTGCTGGCCATGCTGCAGAAGGCCGTGGCCAGCGACGCCGGCATGCCGGGCCGCAAGGCTTCGGTGGCCGCGGCCAGCAGCACCTCGCCGGCGGCGCACCGGGCCGCCTCGCGGATGATGGCGCAGTTGCGCGACAAGCACCCCGACAAGGCCGTCGAGACGGCCGCCGCCTTCGCCGCCGACCATCCCGACGACAGCGCCGCGCACTTGCTGTACGGCACCGCGCTGGTGGCCGACAACCAGCTCGACCGCGCGCGCGAGGAGTACGAAAAGGCCACCAGCCTGGATCCGGACAATGTCGCCGCGTTGCTGAGCCTGGGCGGCGTCGATTCGCTGCAGCGCAAATACAAGAGCGCCGAAAGCCGGTTCCGGTCCGTGCTGGACGTCGATCCGAAAAACGTGGAGGCGATGGTCGCGCTGGGCCGGCTTGCCGCGATGCAGGGCGACAAGGCCGCGGCCATCAAGCAGCTCCGCCAGGCCATTGCCAAGGTGCCCGGATCCACCAAGGCCCATGCCGCGCTGATCATGCTCTACACCCGCAACGGCCAGTTCGACCAGGCAAGCAAGGTGGCGGAGAAACTGGCCGCGGCCCAGCCCGACAACCCGGTGGCGCTCAATGCGCTGGGCGCGGCGCGGCTCAACGCGGGCCAGTCCGCCAAGGCCGTCGAGGCGTTGCGCAAGGCCGTGAAACTGGCGCCGGACAAACCCGGGTATCGCGTCAACCTGGCGCGGGCGCAGATCGTCGGCAAGGACCTCGCCGGCGCCGAGAGCAACCTCGCCGCGGTGGTCGAAAAGGACCCCCGCCAGGTGCAGGCCGCGTCCCTGCTGGCGTTCGTCAAGCTGCAGAAGCACGACCTGCCGGGCGCCATCGCCCTGGCCCGCAAGCTGCAGGGGCAGGATGCCACCAGGGCGGCGGGCTTCGCGCTCGAAGGCGACCTGTACATGGCGGACAAGACCTACGCCAAGGCGGCCGAGGCCTACCGCAAGGGCCTGCAGGTCGAGCAGACCCGGTCGCTGGTCATCAAGCGCTTCCTGGCCCTGAGCCGGTCCGGTGCCGCGCATCCCGGGCAGGTGCTCCGCGACTGGGTGGACCAGCATGCCGACGATGCCGCCAGCCGCATGCTGCTGGCCGAGTACTACCTGGCCCGGGGGCAGGACAAGGAGGCGGCCGGACAGTACGAGCAAGTGCTGAAGAACTACCCGTCCAACGTCATGGCCCTCAACAACCTCGCCTGGATCTACGTCGGCGAGCACGACCCGGCCGCGCTGGAAACGGCCAGGCGGGCCCACGACCTGGCGCCGTCCTCGCCGAGCGTGCAGGACACCTATGCCTGGGCGTTGCTGCGGGCCGGCCGGGCCGATGCGGCATTGCCCCTCCTGACCCGGGCCGCCAAGGCCGCGCCGAAGGTTCCCGACATCCAGTACCACCTGGCCATGGCCAAGGCCCGCACGGGCGACAAGGCGGGCGCGCGCGCGACGCTCGAGCCGCTGCTGAAATCCGGCGCGCGGTTCCAGGGCCGCAAGGACGCGCGGAAACTGCTGCTCGAGCTGGGCGGAGCACCGGCCCATGCCGAATGACCCGCCCCCGCGCGCCCCGGCCGGGGCGGATGCCGCGCGCATGACCCGCGAGGAGGCCGTGCGGTGAACCAGGCACGCGACGCTCCCCGCCGCACCGTCCTGGTCACCGGCGGCGCCGGCTACATCGGCAGCCACGTCGTGCTGCAACTGCGCGAGGCCGGCGAGCAGGTCGTGGTGCTGGACGACCTGAGCACCGGCTTCCGCGAGGCGGTGACGGGCACGCCCCTGGTGGTCGGCAACGTCGGCGACCAGGTACTGGTGGCCCGCGTGCTGGACGAGCACGGCGTGGACACGGTCATGCATTTCGCCGCGCGCACCATCGTGCCCGAATCGGTGGCCGACCCGCTGCGCTATTACGGCAACAACACCTGCGCCACCCGCAACCTGCTCGAATGCTGCCGCGACGGCGGCGTGGCGCAGATCGTGTTTTCCTCCAGCGCCGCGGTCTACGGCATGCCCGAGGGCGGGCGCGCCAGCGAAGACACGCCGACCGCGCCCATCAACCCCTACGGCAGCTCCAAGCTGATGAGCGAATGGATGCTGCGCGACCTGTCCGCCGCCGGCGGTCCGCGCCATGTCGCGCTGCGCTACTTCAACGTGGCCGGCTGCGACCCGGCCGGGCGCATCGGGCAATCGACGGCGAACGCGACCCTGCTGGTCAAGGTCGCCTGCGAGGCGGCCCTGGGCAAGCGCCCGCCGCTGTCGATCTTCGGCACCGACTACGACACTCCCGACGGCACCGGCGTGCGCGACTACATCCACGTCGAGGACCTGGCGCGCGCGCACGTCGACGCGCTGCGCTACCTGCGCGCCGGGGGCGGGCCGGTCACGCTGAACTGCGGCTACGGCCACGGCTATTCGGTGCGCGAGGTCCTGGCCGCCGTCGGACGCGCCCACGGCGCGGCGGTGCCCTGCGTCGAGGCGCCGCGGCGCGCCGGCGACCCGCCGTCCCTGGTGGCGGTCGCCGGGCGCATCCGGGCCACGCTCGGCTGGCAACCCCGCCACGACGACCTGGATTTCATCGCGCGCACGGCCCTGGCGTGGGAGCGCAAGCTGGCGGCGGCGGGACGCTGAGCGGAGGCGCCGGGAAACCCCGCGCGGCCTCCGCGGCCCGGCCCGGGCACGCACGCCGGAAACATCGCGCATCGCGCCGCGCCGGACGTCGCTTTCCCGCGGCATGTCGCCGGAAAACCTTACAAATTTCCGTTCGTCGCGCGGGCACCGGGCGCGCAAGTCGTTGAAAGATCACGTGCTTGCGTCTTGGCACGCCGGTTGCTTCCTCGTTCGGGTGACACATCGGGCGGATCGAGGAAAGACGATGAAAACGAGGCAATGTCACTTGGTCTTCGGATGGCTCGCGGCCGTCGCGGCGGTGCTGCTGGTGCAGCCGAAGCCGGCGTTTGCCGTGCCGGTCACGATCACGCTCGGCCAGGTCTTCACCGGCAGCGTTCCGGACGGCGCGTCGCCGTGGCTCGAGGCCACGTTCGAGCAGACCGCTTCGAACGCGGGAACCCTGACGCTGACTTCCAGGCTCGACGCGAACGATTTCCTGCAGGGCCTCGCCAGCCCCCACGCCACGATCGGCTGGGCTTTCCATCTCGGCCCGGCACTCGACTCGATCAGTTGCTCCGGCGGCAGTTGCGCCGGCAACAACGCCCTGTTCGGCGGCAGCTACAACGCCGGCCCGGTGCCCGGAGGCTTCAACCTGGCCTTCGGCTGGAATTCGTCGAGCCGCTTTGACGGATCCGATTCGGCCGTCTACGCCCTGACCTTCGGCAGCATGCTGTCCGGCAGCCCCTTCACGCCCAACACGGACGGATGGACGTCGGTCGCGCATGTCCAGGGCATCGGCCCCAACGCCGGTTGCAGCGGCTGGATCGTGGCCGGCCACGGAACGCCCGGCGACTCCGGCGCGTGCGGCACGCCCTTCGACGTGCCCCACGACGTGCCCGAGCCCGGCAACCTGGGCATGCTCGGCGTGGGCATCCTGCTGGCCGGATGGTTCCTGGGATGGCGCCGCCGCCACGTCTGACCCCCTCACCTTTCGGCCGACCCCCCAAGGCCGAATCCCCACGCCGCCCTCGGGATTCTCGGGGGTGGCGTTCTTTTGCGGGCACCCTGCGGCACCCGGTCCGGTGCGCCGTGGCTCGGATGCAGCCGGGGGTACGTGATGTCTTCCCGGGACCGTTCTGGCGGCAGATGACACCCTGACGTCTGCCGGCAGCTCACTTTTCCGCGAAGAGCCGGCGGTGGCAGGCGAGAAACGCCCGCTGTTCCGGCCGGAAAGGTTCCGTGCGCTTGTCGGGATCGATCGACCAGCGTTCCAGCACGTCGCGCGGCAAGGATTCGTGCACGTGCATGCGGCCGTCGTTTTCGAACGTGATCCATTGTTCGTCGAACAAGGCATCCACGTGGGGCGACAGCAGCATGCCGTTGAAACCGGAGATGCGTTCGGCATTGGTGGCCATGCGCCAGGGCTTGATGTGGCTGGCGATCAGCACGCGGGTGTCGGTGACGCCGGTGACGCGGCAGGCGTGATCGAGCAGGATCACCCGCTTTCGAAAGAGCCCTTGCCCGACACGGGCCTTGCTCAGTTGCAGACGCTGGGTCTCGGGAATGGATCCGTCGTGCTCGATGCGGTGGATGTCTTCCAGAATGTCGACAGCCGGCTCGGATTCGGGGCGGTAGGGCGGCGGTGCGTCCAGGTCGCGGATTTCGTCGGCACGCAACAACGCCAGGAGCAAGTGGCCGAGTGCATCCGGTATGCCGGCCAGATAGCACCCCTGGTTGCCGTTGCCGTTGCGCTGCAGCGGCGAGTGCCGGGCCGGCAGCATGGGTGCGATGGCATCGATGTGCTGCTTGGGCCGCAGCGGCACGGGCGCTTCCGTGAAGACGACATTGACCAGCCAGCCTTCATGGGACCAGTAGTCGCCGACGGTCTCGAATTCGTCGGGTTTCGGGCAGGCCTCGGCCGCATCCGTCACGCGACCGATGGCACCGATCCGGCCATGGGCATACGAGAACACCGTGTCGCCGGGTCGTACCAGCCGCATGTTTTCGTAGGTCTGGTTGAACGCGCCATTCGCGTTGCGCATCGGCGACCACAGATAGCCGCCACGTACTTCGTGGTCGCGTGTCTGCTTGTGATTCACCCACCAGAATGCCATGGCGCCCCTCTGGCACCAGGTTATCCGATTCGTTCGGGGCAGGTAAGGGGAGCGCGGGGCCGGAGATGCGTTCGATCCTGCGACGCGGACATTTTCGGCTCGGTAACGATCATGAACGGTGTGACCGGAGGCCGCGCCGACCTTTGCCGGGAATGAAGAAGCCCGCGAAGACACGAGTATCTTCGAAGAGCCCGCCGTGACGATGGGCGGGCTCGAAGCGCCGGTCCGTTCGCCGACCTTCCGGGGAAAGGGAACCGAGTGCCAGGGAGGCCGGCGTACTCGAGGTGGCAATGCGGATGCCGGCCGGGATACCCACCGACCAACAGAGCCTGGTGTTGCTTGAAGTGCTCGACAAGGCACGTCCGGAAGGCGTGGAAGTGCAGGAATGGCGTTGGCTCCGGTTTGGTGGGCCAACCTCGCCGAGGTCTTCCGTTTGCATCCATGTTGGCTCGACAGGGGTCGGCGCGTGCCCGGGTCATTCCGGCGCTTTCGTGGGATTGTCGTTGCACAACCCGGGCTTGGAAGCGGGCACGAAAAAGCCCGCATCGATCGCGGGCCTTGTTCTTGCAAGTTCTTGTTTTTGCCGCTGAAAATGGTGGCTACAGGTGGGCTCGAACCACCGACCTCGGCATTATGAGTGCCGCGCT
>CAZBZD010000002.1:0-30594 GCA_964496295.1 uncultured Rhodanobacteraceae bacterium
CCAGGCCCACCGGCATGCCGAGCACGCCGATGACGTTCTCGATCATCTTGTCGGCGCGGTTGACCGTCAGCTGGTGCTTGCCGCTGGACAGCGCGCGGAAATCCTCGCGCGACAGCAGCCCGCGTGCATGCAGCAGGCGCACGCGCTCGGCCACTGGCAGCTTGTAGAAACCCGGCAGGCGCGATGCGCGCGCGGTCGTTTCGCTGGACGCCGGTCCGCCGTCGTTCATGCGTACGTTGTCCATGGTTGTCTCCTCTGACTTTCGGTGGACGCCTCGACGGCGAGGCCCTCGACATCGATGCCGACGTCGAGCACGTAAAACCCGGCAGCATCCACTTTTTTCGCGAATTTGGTCAAGCGGTCGGTATCGGTGGCGCAGGCCACGCCCACGTCGCCGCCGCCCGCGCCGCAGGTCTTGTACACCACGCCGCAGTCGGCGGCCATGCCGGCCACGGCACGATGTTCGGCGCAGATGATGTCGATGCCGCTGGCCTGCCCCAGCCGCTCCAGGCCCGAGGCGTAGGCGGCCATGCCCGCGACCATGGCTTCGGCATCGCCGGCTTCGAGGGCCGCCGCCACGGACGTGGCTTCGACCTTCAGTTCGTTCATCACGGTGTCGTATTCGGCCGGATGGACCCGATGCCACTCGTCCAGGCGGGCCAGCGCCCGGCCGGTCGAAGCCGGGCGGCCCGACCACACACAGCACAACGCCAGCTCGCCCGGCCAGGAGGCCTGCACCACGCGCGGCCGGTCCTTGTGCAGGCGATACACCAGCACGCCGCCGAGCAGGCCGGCGGCGATGTCCAGGCCGCTGCCGCGTCCGCCCTGCACCTGCCGGTGCATGGCGATCATCGCCTTCAGCGCGGGCGGCTTGCGGCCGCGCAAGGCGCGGATGGCGCCGACCAGCGCCACGGTCAATGCGGCGCTGGAACCGAGGCCCAGCTTGTCGCCGCGGCGATAGGCGGAAAAAAACGCTTGCGTGTCCAGGTGCGCGGAAAACGCATCCGGCAGGGCCTTGTCCGCGGCCAGGCACTCGAGCACGGAGGTGACCAGGTCCAGCCGCCCGCCGGCGGCCGCGTCCTGCCAGTGCATGACCGCTTTTTCCATGCGGCCGCGCGCCGCACGGATGTCCAGGTCCGGGGCATCCACGAGGATGCCGGCGTCGGCGTCGTCATCCAGCGTGACGCGGGCCCGCCGGTCCAGCGCCATCACGACCGCCGGCGCGCCTTCGAGCACGGCGTAGTCGCCTGCAATCACCAGTTTGCCGGGGGCACTCGCGGTCACGCGCATCACGCCACCTCCGCTTCGGGCACCAGTTCGGCGCCCTCGCCCAGGCCGCTGGTCAGCACGGTTTCCACGCCGGGCAGCGCGCCCAGTTCCGCCGCCACCCGCGGCGCGTCCTGCGGCAGGCACACGGCCTTGACCTGCGGGCCGGCGTCGATGGTGAAGAACACGCCCACGCCGTCGCGCTGGCGCAAGTCGCGGATGCGCTGCATGCAGGCCACGGTGGCCGGCATCCAGTACGCGAGGGGCGGCCGGCTCGACAGCATCACCGCGTGCATCTTCAGGCAACTGTGTTCGCTGACCTCGGCGAGGGCCTCGAAATCGCGCGTCGTCACGGCATCGCGGGCCAGCGCCAGGTCGGCGTCCACCGAGGCGATCCAGTCGGCATGGAACGGCGACGTGAGGCGGCTGCGTTCCATGCCCTCGCCGGAGCCGACGGTCTTGGGCCGCTGCGTGGTCACCGCGATCACCACCTGCAGCGGCCAGGCGCCGGGCGGCAGCAGCGGCTCGGCGAAGGCGTCGCTGCCATCGGCCCGGTGCCCGGCGTGCATGACGACGAACCCGCCAAACAGCGAGCGCGCCGCCGACCCCGAGCCCTGGCGCGCCAGCACGGAAAGCCGGCGCCGGTCCGGCGGCAGGTCGAGCGCCTGGCTGGCGGCAAGCACCAGCGCGGCAAACCCCGAGGCCGAGGATGCCAGGCCGGCCGCGGTGGGGAAATTGTTGTCCGTTTCCACGTGCGCGTGTTCGTGCACGCCCGCCTCCCGGCGCAGCACGTCGAGGCAGGCGCGGACGCGCTCCAGGGCACGCGCGTCCGCGGCGCCGTCGAGGCGCAGCGTGTCCGCGTCCAGCGCCGGATCGAAACGCACCCGGGTACGCGTCCACAAGGCATCCAGCGTGATGGAAAGCGACCCTGCCGCCGGCAAGTTGAGCGCCGAATCACGCTTGCCCCAGTACTTGACGAGCGCGATGTTCGATCGAGCTTGCGCAGCCGCAATCATCTGGACTCCTTTATCCACGGGAAAAGGTCGCCGCGTTCAGGATACGCTCCTGACCATCGGCAGACTGAATGCCTGTTGACTTCGACCGGCCGCAATCGTGAACAAACCCCGCGATTCCGGGGCGGCGACCCTCGGCCGCCCATTGTACGACGTCAATCCTGCAAGTAGCCGTGGCCGGCGAACCAGTGCACGGCATCGGCCAGGGCCTGGCGCGCCGGGCGCGGCCGGTAGCCCAGTTCGCCGCTCGCACGCCGGTGCGAAAAGTACATGTGCTTGCGCGCCAGCCTGACCCCCGCCACGGTGATCGACGGCTCGCGGCCGCTGATCCGCGCGACGGCTTCGGCCACGTGCGCCGCGGGCAGCACCACGGCATGCGGCACGCGCAGCCAGGGCCGCCGGCGGCCGGTGATGTCGGCCACCTGCGCGAGGATCTCGCGCAGGCCGAGGTTTTCGCCGCCGAGGATGTAGTGCCGGCCGCGCTCGCCCTTTTCGTAGGCCAGCCGGTGGCCCGTGGCCACGTCGTCCACGTGCACGATGTCCAGGCCGGTATCCACGTAGGCCGGCATGCGCCCGCGCGCGGCATCCAGCACCATGCGGCCGGTCGGCGTGGGCTTGATGTCGCGCGGCCCGACCGGGGCGGCCGGGTGCACGATCACCACGTCCAGGGCCAGCTCGCGGGCCAGGTCGGCCACGGCCTGCTCGGCCAGGAACTTGGAACGCTTGTAGTCGCCGATCATGTCATCCAGCGTCACCGGCGTGTCCTCGTCCGACGGCGTGCCGTCGTCGTGCAGGCCCAGGGTGGCCACGCTGCTGGTGTAAACGACGCGCTCCACCCCGGCCTCGCGCGCCGCCTCGATGACATTGCGGCTGCCCGTGACGTTGCTGGCGTACATCGCATCCGGATCGGGCGTCCACAGGCGGTAGTCGGCGGCGACGTGGAACACGCCGCGGCAGCCCTGCACGGCGCGGCGCAACGAGTCCGCATCGCGCAGGTCGCCCGTCGCGGTTTCCACGTCCAGGCCCTGCAGATTGTCCCGGCGGCTGGCCGGGCGCACCAGCGCGCGCACCCGGCAGCCGGCGGCGAGCAGCTCGCGCACGACTGCCGAACCGACGAAACCGGTCGCCCCGGTCACCAGCACGCGTTCGTTCATGCCGGGCATGATGCCACCACCGCCGGCGCGGCGCGGCGCAATCCGGCGCGGGCGGCGTCGAAATCGTCGCGCATGCGGCGCAGGGCGCGCCATGCGCGTGGACGCACGAGCATCGGGACCAGTGCCGCCGCGCGCACGCGCCCGTCCGCCTGCAACAGGCGCGAAGCACTTGCCGGAACAGCACGCGATGCCGGGTCGCAGACGCACTTGACGGCCACGAACGGCACGCCGGCTTCGCGCGCCACGTGCGCCACGGCCGCCGCTTCCATGTCCACGATGTCGTGGCCGCGCGCCGCCAGGCGCCGCTTTTCGGAGGTGCTCGCGACGAGCCCGGCGTGGCTCCACAACCTGCCCGGCAGGACATCCACGGCCATCTCCGCCAGCGCCGCGCGAAGCGCCCGGTTCCACGCCGGCGACGGAACCTCGCTGCCGGCGTCGCTGTCGATGCGCTCGGCCAGCACCAGGTCGCCGGGGTGCAGGGCATCGGCCAAGCCGCCGGCAACGCCCCAGCTCACCAGGGCCGTCGCGCCGCCGGCGAGCAGCCGGGTGGCCGTTGCAGCGGCCCGCCGCGCGCCGATGCCGGAAACCGCCACGTGCACCCGTTCGCCCGCATCGGGCGCGTTCCATGCCTGCGCTTCGCCCGGCAGGGCCGCCACCACGCCGATGTCACGCATGGGCGGCCGCGCACAGGTGGCGATACCGGGCCAGCGCCCAGTACGGGAAATAGCGGCCGTAACCGTGGTACTTGAGGTAGAACACGCGCGGAAAGCCGGGGGCATTGAAGCCGGCGTCGCGCCAGCAACCGTCCGCCTCCTGCGTCTCCAGCAGCCAGCGGACGCCGCGTGCCACGGCCTCGCTGCGGACCTCGCCGGCGGCCATCAGCCCCAGCAGCGCCCATGCGGTCTGCGCGGCATTGCCGCGGTGGTCGGTGCCGGCCAGGGACGGGTCCATGTAGCTGTCGTTGGTTTCGCCCCAGCCGCCGTCGTCGCGCTGGCAGCGCTTGAGCCAGGTCGCGGCGCGCTGCACGGCCGCGTCGCCGGCACCCGCGCCGGCCGCCTGCATGGCCGTCAGCACGGACCAGGTGCCGTAGATGTAGTTGGTGCCCCAGCGACCGAACCAGCAGCCTTCGGCCGTCTGTTCGCGGCGCAGGAAATCCAGCACCCGTTCGCGCGCATCGCGGTCCTGCGGACGGTCCAGCAACGCCAGCAGGGTCAGCACGCGGGCGCTGACGTCGCTGGTCGGCGGGTCCAGCAACGCGCCGTGGTCGGCGAAGGGAATCTCGTTGAGCCAGTTGTGGTCGTTGTCGGCATCGAAGGCGGCAAAGCCGCCGTTGCTCGACTGCATGCCCGCCAGCCAGTCGGCGGCGCGGGTGACGGCACCCGTGCGTGCGTCGTCATGATCCGGCCATTGGTGCAGGGTCCAGGCCACCACGGCGGTGTCGTCGAGATCGGGGTAATAAGTATTCTGGTACTGGAACGCCCAGCCGCCGCCGACAAGGTTCGGGTGCGTCGCCTTCCAGTCGCCGCCGGTGTCCACCAGTTGCTTGTCCAGCAGCCACGCGTGCGCCCTGCCCAGGGCCGCGTCCAGTTCGGCACACGGTTGCCCGCGCAGGTCCTCCTGCATGGCCAGGCAGGTCAGCCCCGTGTCCCACACCGGCGACACGCAGGGCTGGCAATAGGCCTCGTCGCCATGCTCGACCAGCAACTCGGCGAGCGCCTTGCGCGCCTCGTCCAGGGGCGGGCTGTCGGCCGGGTAGCCGAGCAGCGCCAGCGCCTCGCAGGCATTGACCATGGCCGGGAAGATCGCGCCCAGGCCGTCCACGCCGTTCAGGCGCGGCAGCATCCACTGCTCGGCACGCTTCAGTGCGCGCCGGCGCAACCATCGCGGTGCGTGCGCGTCCAGGCCGTGCCCGACCCGGTCGAGGAAAAGGAACAGGCGCGCCAGGAACGACCGCGGCGCGGGGAAATAGTGTTTCTCTTCCTCGGGTGCGGTCAGGAACAGTTCGCGCACGTGCACGTCCAGCGGATTGGCCGCGCGCGGTTTCAGGCTGCACAGCACGGACAGCGGCGTCACCACCGTGCGCGACCAGTAGGAAATCTTCAGCAGGTGGATCGGAAACCAGCGCGGCAGCAGCACCAGTTCCACCGGCACCACCGGCACGCCGCGCCACGGCAGCTCGCCGAACAGGGCCAGCGTGATGCGCGTGAAGACGTTGGAACGCGCCGCGCCGCCGCGGGCCAGGATCGCCTCGCGCGCCCGGCGCATGTGTTCGGCTCCGGGATCGTCGCCGATCAGCTTCAGGGCGAAGTAGGCCTTGACGCTGCAACTGACGTCCATGGCGCCGGCCTCGTACAGCGGCCAGCCGCCGTCGCTGCCCTGGCGGCGGCGCAGGTAGGTGCCGATCTTCGCTTCCAGCCCGGGTTCGCGCTCGCCGAAATAATGCAGCATCAGCACGTATTCGGCCGGTATGGTGCAGTCGGCCTCCAGTTCGTGGCACCAGTGCCCGTTGGCATGCTGCGTTTCGAAAGCCGCCTGGCGGGCCGCCGCGACGGCCCGCGCCACGCGCACCGGATCGGGCCGGCCGGCCGCCGGCCGGTACCCGGTGGCCACCGCGTTTTCATCGGAGATGTCGCGCATCGTGCAACCTCCTTCGATGCATCATCGCGACCCCGCAGGGTCGTCGATCAATCAGGCCCGGCGAGCCAGCTCCACCTGCTGCATGACTTCCGTCTGCAACGGCAGGCCCTTGCCGAGGCGCTTGAACCAGCGTTTCAGGGCACGGTCGTGGCCGGCGAAAAGCCGCGTCATGATGAGGGTGTTGGCCACCACCCGGTGCGACACCTTCACCTCGCTGCCGCACTTGAAATCGGGGCGCTCGTGGATGCGCTGCAGCGTCTGCACGGCCAGGGCCAGGGCCAGCAGGCAGAACCGGCGGATGCCCGATTCGCTGTCGGGAATGAGCAGGGTGTAGTCGAGCCCGTTGCGCAGGTGGCGGTGCGCGATGCCGATCAGCGAGGCATAGGCCCGCCCGAAACCCGGCTGGTATTCGCGCATGTCCACTTCGCCCAGGTCGACTCCCGCCTGCTCGAACACGTTCTGCGGCAGCCAGCACACGCCGCGCCGGTGGTCCTCCCAGAAGTCCTTGAGGATGTTCACCATCTGCAGGCCCTCGCCGAAGGACACGCCCAGCCCCATCATGCGCTCGCGGTGCCTGGCGATGGCGCTGGAGTAGTCGCAGAACAGGGTGGTCAGGGTTTCGCCCACCACCCCGGCCACATAGTAGCAGTAGCGGTCCAGCGAGGCCTGGTCGCTCAGGCCGCTGACGCTGGCATGCCGTTCGTAACGCGGCATGCCCCGGCACATCACCTGCAGGCAGCGCCCGAGCGCCGCGCGCTGGGTGGGGTTGAAGGTGCGGGTGACGGCGATGACGACCTCGGTGTGGGCGACCAGGTCCTTTTCCGCATCCAGCGCGTCATGGGCCAGCAACGGCGCCAGTTCGGCGGCGAACGCCCCCGCTTCGTCCTCGCCGGACACCACGCGCAGGAAAAAATCGTGGAAATGCTGCTTCTGTCCGGCGGACAGCGCCGACTCGTCCTCGATGGTGTCGGCGATGCGGCACAGGAGATAGGCATTGGTGACAACGCGCCGCAAGGGCCTGGGCAGTTGCGGAATCGTCAGGGCGAAAGTCCTCGAGACCTCCTGCAGGATATCGTCCTGATAGTCGTGTTGATACTTGGCAGAAGGCGCGAGGACGGCAGACACACGCATGATGTTGCCTCCTCAATCTCGGCTCGGCGCGACCTGGGGGACACAAGATAGCGCTTCCCCGCGTCCAAGGTAACAAGTTGCCGTTTCCGGTCGCTGTACGAACCCTGAATCGAGGCCTCGCGAGGTGCCCTGCATCCGTGCGGACCGGTGCCGCGCGCGTGCACCTGTGGACACCCGCGGCGCTGCCGTGCAACATGGACGGCCGTCCCTCCCCGCATGCAGCAAAGGCCCTTTTTCGTGGACAGCACGACCCGTTTCGAGACCCGCGTACCCGCCTACCTCGACCGCGTCGAGCGCGCCCTGGAGGAACGCCTGCCCGCCGCCGGCAGCGCGCCCGCGTCGCTGCACGAGGCCATGCGCTACGCCATCCTCGGCGGCGGCAAGCGCATCCGGCCGCTGTTGTGCTACGCCACCGGCGAAACCCTCGGCATCGATGCCGACGACCTCGACGATGCCGCCTGCGCGGTGGAAATGATCCACGGCTTCTCGCTGGTGCACGACGACCTGCCGGCGATGGACGACGACGCCCTGCGCCGCGGCCGCCCGACCGTGCACAAGGCCTTCGGCACCGCCACCGCGATCCTCGCCGGCGACGCCCTGCAGACCCTCGCCTTCGGCGTGCTGGCCGACGGCAGGAACGCTTCGGCGTGCCGCATCGGCATGGTGCGCACGCTGGCCGAAGCCACCGGCTCGCTGGGCATGACCGGCGGCCAGGTCATGGACCTGGAAGCCGAGGGCCGCGCCATCGCGCTGGCCGAGCTGGAAGAACTCGACCGCCTCAAGACCGGCTGCCTGATCCGCGCCGGCGTGCTGCTGGCCTGCGATGCCCTGCCCGGCCTGGACGCCGGCGTGCGCCGCCACCTGGACACCTTCGCCAGCCGCGTGGGCCTGGCCTTCCAGATCCGCGACGACCTGCTCGACGTGGAAGGCGACGAAAACCTCACCGGCAAGACCGGCGGCGCCGACGCCGCGCACGGCAAGTCCACCTGGCCGTCGCTGCTCGGCGTCGAGGCCGCCAGGCAACGCGCCGACGCCACCTACAACGAAGCCATGCAGGCGCTGCAACCCCTGGGCGCCGGTGCCGACCCGCTGCGCTGGATGGCCCGGCGTATCGTCCGCCGGGACCGTTGACGCAGGCACGAGCCTTTCCGACCGCACAAGGAAACCCGCATGCCCAGACGCATCCTGTTCGCCGTCCATGACTGGGGCCTGGGGCATGCGTCGCGCAGCCTGCTGCTGGTCCGCGCCCTGCTCGAACGCGGCGACAGCGTCATCGTGGTCAGCGCGCCCGGCGCGGGCATGCAACTGCTGCAATCGGAACTCGGCGGCGCCTGCCGCTTCGTCGCCTGCACGGACATCCCCAAGCCCTTCAGCCGCTGGCCGGCCCTGTTCTACGTGCGCATGAGCCTGGCCATGCCGCAGGTCATGAACCGCTACCACCAGGAGCACCGCTTCGTCGAAAAACTCGCCGCGCGCGAGCGCGTCGACTGCATCGTTTCCGACAGCCGCTTCGGCATGTGGTCGCGGGAAGTGCCGAGCTACTGCATCCTGCATTCGCTGCGCCAGATCATTCCCGGCCGGCCGCGTGGCCTGGAAAAACTGGTGGAACTCGGCCAGCGCCGGCTCACGCGTCATTTCAAGCGCATCCTGATTCCCGACGTCGAGCCCGACGGCGGCCTGTCCGGCGACCTCGGCCACGACCCGGCACTGGACTGGGGGCGCAACCGCTTGCGCTACATCGGCCCGCTTTCCGGGATCCGGCGCAGCGAAAGCCAACCGGACATCGACTGCTTCTTCTCCATCTCCGGCATCGAGCCGCAGCGTTCGCTGATGACGCAAAAGGTGCTCGACGCCCTGCCCGGCCTGGACGGCAACATCGTCGTCACCCTGGGTCGCCCCGAACAGGCCGGCCACTGCCGGCATGTCGGCCGCGCCACCGTCTACGGTTATCTCGACCGCCGCGCCCAGGGCGAAATGCTCAACCGCGCGCGCCTGGTCGTGACCCGCTCGGGCTACACCACGCTGATGGAGCTGGCCGAGCTGGGCAAGCGCGCGCTGTTCGTGCCCACGCCTGGCCAGAGCGAGCAGGAATACCTGGCGCGGTTCCACCACGACAAGGGTCACGTGTGGTCGACGACCCAGCCGGAGATGGACCTGGCGCACGACATCCCGCGCGCCATGCAGCGGCCCGGACTGCCGCGCGTGGACAGCGCCGGCTCAGCGGCGCGCTTCCTGGCCGCCATCGGCTGACAGGCGTACCGAACGCCACAGCGCCAGCACCACCGCGCCGTTGAGCAGCCACATGGCGCCGGTCCAGGCCAGGCGGAAACCGAGCATCAGGGCCAGGCCCTGCGTGTAGTCCATGCCCCAGGCCGTGGCCGCGCCCATGCCGACGACCTCGACCATGCCGATCTGCCCGAACAGGCCGCCGCTGACCAGCACCGAGGCCAGCGCGAAAGCGTAGATCGTGGCCGCCTCGCGCCAGGTCAGCATGTCCAGCCCCATGCCGTGGCCCATCACCCAGAACGCCGTCGCCAGCGCGCCCAGGTACACCGGCGTGATCAGCAGGTTGACGCACAGCACGCGCCACTTGCCCAGCCTTTCCAGCCCCTTCAGCAACCCCGCGCCCTCTTCCAGCACGCGATGCACGCGGCGATGGGTCATGCGCGCGGCCAGGCGGTCCGGGAGACGGAAACGCAACAGGGCGAAACCGAGGACCAGCATCACGACCAGGATCGCCACCGATACCGGACGCACCGGCGCCCATCCCGGCATGCCGCTGGCCGCCAGCCACAGCAGGCTCACCACCACTTCCATCACCAGCATCACCACGGTGGCCGCCGAACTGCGCCCGAAATGCATGTCCCGCTTGCCGGCCAGTACCCAGTTCTGCGCGAACACGCCGAGCGGAAAAGTGAGCGCCAGCTCGCCCACCGCGAAGGCCAGGACCAGGCGTCGCCAGCCCGGATGCGCGCCCAGGTCGTTCAGCAGCAAATGCAGTTGCAGGCCCTTGAAAAGCAGGTACAGCGCGGCAAAACCGAGCACCAGCAGCATGCTTCCCAGCGGCACCGCCTTGACCCGGTTCACGACCTGCCCGAGGTCGCCCAGGCTGATCGCCACCACCAGCAGGGCGGCCGCCAGCAGCACCGGAAGCACCACTCGCGGCTGCAACAGGGTTCGCCAGGTCCGTGCCCCTTTCATCCCGACAATGCCTTCGCGTACGCCGGCGCGAAATCGGCCAGCGCATTGGCAAGGTAGCGCACCACGCCGGCCGTGTGCATCCACGTCGGCGTCGTGGCCGGCGACCAGCGTCGTTGCCACATGCCGTGCACCGGCCAGACCTGGCGCTTGCGCGCCAGCCAGCGCAGGCGCGCGTCGACCAGGGCATCGAGCGGCACGCGCTCGAACAACGGGTCCAGCTCCAGGCCGGCGGCCTGCGCGGCAGCCGTGGCCTGCCGCATCCACGCGGCCAGTTCGTGCACGCCGAACGGCGTCGCGCGCACGCTCAGGAAGTGCGCCAGCAGGTGGCTCGGCGTCACCACGCGGCGTGCCATCAGCGCATCACGCAGGCGAGCGGCGAGCGCCCGCGAGTCGGCAAAGTCGAGGCCCTCCAGCAACGCGCCGCGACGGACCAGCACGCGCGTGCGTCCCGGCCCCAGCGGATCGTAGCTGACCGAAAAAGGCAGCACCGGCATCGGCCGTTCCGTCATCCGCCCCAGGCGCCAGGTCCCGGCGCGGATGCGACCGAAACGCCCGTCCATGGAAATGCGCCCTTCCGGGGCAAGGTACACGGCGTGCCCGGCATCCAGCTGTTCCGCGAAAAAGCGCAATTGCCGCTCGACCGTGTCGCGGTATCCTGGTGCCAGTTGCCGCAAGGCTTCCGTCGTCAGGCGCCGCAGTCCCCAGTTCGCCACGCGCATGCGCCCGAGCCGCCACGGCCGGACGGCATCCACGCGCGCCGGCAGCGCGCCCAGTTTCCGCGCCAGTTCGCGCTGGCCGCGCGCGTTGAACACCTGCATCGGATCGGCATCGCCGAGACCGCATCGCGCCAGTTCGCGCAACGTGTCGTGCCACGTGAACTCGCGCACCCGGCGCAACGGAAAAGTGCGCACGTTGGAAAACACCCATTTCAGGGGAACCAGCGCCAGCAAGCGGTTGAAAGGCCACGGACAGGCATGCAGCAGGTTGGCCAGCCCCTCGCGCCGGTACAGGTCCTCGCGCATGACGAAAAACGGCAGCGGATGGCGCAGGTGCAGGCCTTCGCGACGAAAGACCAGCCGCCCCAGCAACGGGCCGTCCGAGTCGCGCAGGTGGTTGGACACCAGCAGGCATCCGGGCGGCGGCCCGGAATCCGGCGGCACATCGTGCTCGACGCGGAACAGCCTTCCCAGCACCACGTCGAACGCGCACGCGATCAGCCACGACAGGCGCGGATGTTCGTACCGATCCGGGTCAGGCAGCCAGCGAAAACTCATGCCACGCTTCCGTTGGCGTCACACGTGAATTCCACCATGCACCTACAGTGACACAAATCATCGCGCTCGTGCGCGGTTGACCGGCTCAGGGCATGCTTCTACAAACAGACGGGGAATGGATCGATTCCGACAAGGAGGATGCGACATGAAGTACGCAAAACGATGGTGCCTACTGCTGGCACTCGCATGGTTGCCGGGCCTGGCATGCGCGGGCTCGACGATACAGGCAGGCATGACGATCTCGGGACACGTCGAAATTGCCCCCGACGGCAGCGTGACGGGATACCAGCTGGACAGGCCCTCGCGCATACCGTCGGCGGCAAAGGCTCTCGTCGCCAAGGCCGTCCCGGCATGGAAGTTCGCGCCGGTGCGCGTGGACGGCAAGGCGGTGCCGGCCAGGTCGGCCATGCGCATCCATCTCGTTGCCAGGCAGATGGACAAGGGCGGCTACACGATAGGCATCGACAGCGCCTGGTTCAGGAGCAAGGATGCCGTCAACGGAACCGACACGTTGCGTGTCCGGGACCGGACTTCTCCGCGCTATCCGGCCGCGGCCGTGAAGGAACGCGTGCAAGGCACCGTCTACACCGTGCTGCGCATCAACCGCCAGGGCAAGGTGGACAAGCTCGCCATCCGCCAGGTCAACCTGCGCACCCGCGGCAGCAGCGCACAAATGCGCAGGTGGCGCCAATGGCTCGCCGAGGCATCCGAAAAAGCCGTCAAGGACTGGATCTTCACGCCGCCGACCACCGGCCCGGAGGCCGGGCATGAATACTGGGTCGCCGTCATGCCCGTCATTTTCAGGTTGAAAACCTCCGCGCAAAGCAAACAGGCATACCGGGCCGACCGCTACGGAAAATGGCAGTCCTGCATACCCGGGCCCAGGCAATCCATCCCGTGGGTGAAGGACGCGGAAAAGCGCCTGCTCGCGAATGCCGATGCCCTGCCCGGCAACGGCGTCTTTTCCGGCGGACAGACGCTGCATCTGCTGACGCCCCTGTCCGGCGGAAGCTGACCGGTCATGCGCCGCCGCGCACGGGGATCACTTGCGCGGCGCGATGATCTCGCCCAGGTAATCCGGCGTGCCCTTGACGCGCACCAGGTGCGGGTACTGCAGGCCATCGTGGTAGTCCACGGACACCGTGCGGTATCCGCCCTGGTATTTCAGGGTGAGCCTGATGGGTGATTTGCCGTTCTTCGCGGCGCCGATCGCCTCCTTCAGCACGTCGCTCGAATAGCTCTTGCCGTCGACCGCCACCAGCGTGGCTCCGGTGCTGACGCCGGCCTTGAAGGCGGGACCGTTCCAGCGCACGTCGTTGATCAGCCCGTCCCTGGCCATGGTCAAGCCGATCGACCAGGCGAAGTTGTAGATGTGGCGCGGCGATTCGGGACGGCTCATGTACTGCTTTTCGTACTCGCTCGGCTCGTCGGTATAGACCAGCTTCCAGCCCGACGCCTCGATGCCGTCGAGGAACGGCGGGTTGCGCTCGTAGGCGAAGCGCCGCAGGTAGCTCGCCCAGTCGTACCTGGCCACGCCGTTCAGTGCCGCGACCAGGTCGTCGAAGGTGTAGGTTTTCGTGACGAAACTGCCGTTGTCCATGCCGTAGAAGGCGCGCGCGAAATCATCCAGCGACTTGCGGTCGCCGGTCAGCGCCCGGATTTTGGCGTCCACGGCCAGCCACAGCATCTGTCCGCCGCTGTAGTACTCCTCGCTCATCTGCCAGCTGCGGTACGGCAGCATGCGGCGCCCGGCGGCGGTCTCGTCGTTGGTGGTGTCCTCGATCGTGCGCCACCGGAAACCCGGGCGGTTGCGGTCGTAGTTGGCCGCCACCATGGCCAGCGCATCGCGGAACTGTCCGGGCGTCCACATGCCGGCGCGCGCGGTGAGCACGTAGCCCCAGTACTGGGTCAGGCCCTCGTACACCCACAGCAGCGAGTCGCCCATCGGCACGTTGAAGTTGGGCGTCCACAGGTCGGCCGGGCGACGGAACTTGCCGTTCCACGAATGAACATACTCGTGCGCCAGCAGGTCGCGGTTGGGCGCCGCCTCGTCCCAGGCGGTGAAGTAGTCGGCCCCCATGCCGTCCTCGCTGGACTGGTGATGCTCCAGCCCGTTGCCGGCCAGCACGTCCGACAACGAAAACAGGAAATCGTAGTGCTCGTAGTGATGCGAACCGAACAGCTTCAGGGCCTGCGCGACCAGGTTGCGATGCACCCGGAGCTGCGCGGGCGTCATGTCGAGGTCCCCGGGCGCGTCGGCCACGATATCCAGATGCACCGGCGCCTCGCCGCCGGGGTTGAGGTCCACGCGCTTGAAATACTTGCCGGCATACATCGGCGAATCGACCAGGTTGTTGTAGGTCACCGGCTTGAAGGTCGTGGTGCTGCCCGACTGCGAGGCCGTTTCCAGCGCCGTGCCGAACTTCCAGCCGTCGGGCAGCGTCACGCTGGGTTCGACGGTGATGCCGCGCGAGTAGTAGCCGGCCGGGTACAGCGACATCTTGTCCCACTCCAGCATCAGCATGCGGTCGGTCATCTCGAAGCCGCCGCGGCGCGGCGACAGGTACTGGAAATCGACGTCGATGCTGGACACGCCTTCGGGCACGTCGAGGTGGAAGGCATACACGTCGTACTTGTCGCGCGTCCACTTGATCGGCTTGCCGCCGGCGCTCACGTCCAGCCCGGCCATGCTGTAGACCGGCCCCGTCGGCGCATGGTTGCCCGGGATCCACTCCGGATACAGCAGCGTCAGCTTGCCCGGCTCGACCGGAATCGTCTCGTGCACGCGGAAGATGCCCTGGCGCGTGTCACTGGCATCGACATGCAGCGTGATGGTGCCCGGATACCTGATGTCCTGCGGCGCCGGCACCTGCGCGTGGCGCACCTCGGCCGCCGACACGGCACCGGCGGCAAACGCGATCGGCACGGCCAGGGCCGCGCCCATGGCGAAACGGCGCAAGCGCCCGCTGCAACGAAAGAACATGGCAGTCTCCATCGTCCGGGAAAGACTGCAAACCTAACACCATTCCGGGCCGGCACCGAAGCCCGCCACGGCCGGTAGAGCGCGTGCTCAGTGCGCCAGCATGTAATCCAGCGCGCCGCAGACCGCCGCCGCCTGCGCGGCGTTGCACTCCTCGGGCGTGGCCCTGGGGCTGTCGGGATAGACCTCGGTGGTGGTGCGATACGGCGCGTCGGTGATGCCGGCGCACAGGTGCCATGCGCGCAACGGATACTGGATGACGCCGCGGGCCACCACCTCCGAGCCGATGATGGTGCCGTCCGGGTCGGCCGGCGCGATGTGCGTCACCTTCTCCACCGCGGCGATCACGGCCTGCTGGAATTCCGGATGCGGGTGCTCGCGGTCGCCGCACAGGTAGAAGCCGTCCGGAACGGTGCCGGGCTCGTACGGTTCGCCGTCGCGGGCGGCCAGCGCCGGGCGGAATTCGGACTCGTCGGTGTCGGTGGTTTCGTGCAGGTCGATGTGCAACGCGAAACGTTCGCGCAGCGGCGCCACCAGCTTCATCAGCGCGGCGGACTCCGGCACCGGGCTGTCGGCCGTGAAGTTGCGGTTCGGGTCCAGCGCGAAGGGATTCCAGCGGTGGATGCGCTCGTAGGCCCACGGGCTGACGCAGGGCACGATCATCAGGTTGACGCGCCCGGCGTAATCGGCCGCGTGGCGCTCGGCGAACCGCAACGCCCCGTGCACGCCGCTGGTCTCGTAGCCGTGCACCCCGCCGGTGACCAGCGCCAGCGGCAACTCGTCGCGCCAGTCGCGGCTTTCCAGCACGAACAGCCGGAAGCTCTCCGGCGGATAATCCAGTTGGCCGTACTGCGACACGTCGAACGACGTGCGCAACGCGTCGATGCGGCCCAGCACGTCGTCCGCGTAGCTGCGCTGCCTGCGCTGGCGCGACAGCCATTCGGCTTTCTCGGCATCGCCCCAGGGCTGGCCGGGCGTGCCGACGGGATAGGAACTCGTCATGACGGTTGGCCTCGTGAAGGTTCAAGACAGGCGGGACACTCTATCACCGCCCGCAAGCCTCGCCCGGGACGACGTGCCGTGCGGCCGCGTCCCTGCCTGTCCTGCGTGACGACCGCCGGGCTCCACCCGGTCAAGGCGATGACGGACGACATCCGGGAATGCCGCCCGCCATCGGAATGCGCATGGCTTCTCAGTTTTCCGGCAGCGGCTTGCGCGGCAGCATGTCCGGGCGCGTGGCGGCCTTCCAGGCGAACCACGCCACGATCGCGGCGGCCTGCTTCAGGTCCTGCGGCTCGACGTGGTCCAGCGTGTCCAGGTTGGTGTGGTGCACGTGCGGGAAATAGTCCAGCCAGTCCTGGATGAACTGGAAACCCGGCAGGCCCACCCGGTCGAAGGAAATGTGGTCGGTGCTGCCGGTGTTGCCCGACACCACCTCGGTGGCGCCGACGTCGTGGAACGGTTTCAGCCATTCCCTGAAGATCGGCATCACCGCCATGTTCTCCTGGGCATAAATGCCGCGGATGCGGCCCGAGCCGTTGTCCAGGTTGAAATAGGCCGACAGGCGCTTGTACTCGTCCTTTTTCTGCAGCTTGCCGGTGGGCTTGCGCAACCAGTCCGGCAGCTTCTTCTGCTCGGGATCGGTCGGCTCCGGATAGGCGGCGAAGTGCTGCTTCACGTAGGCGTGCGAGCCGATCAGGCCCTGCTCCTCGCCGCCCCACAGGGCCACGCGGATGGTGCGGTCGGGACGGGCACCGACGGCCTTCAGGATGCGCATGGCCTCCATCATCACGGCCACGCCGGCGCCGTTGTCCGAGGCGCCCGTGCCGGTATGCCAGGAATCCAGGTGCGCGCCGAGCATGACGATTTCGTCGCCGTGGCGGCCATGGCCGGGCAGTTCGGCAATGGTGTTGTAGCCGGGCTGGTCGGTCTTGTCGGTGAACCGCGCCGCCACGTTGATCCGCAGCTTCACCGTGCGCTCGTGCTCCAGGTCGCGTACCAGCTCGTTGTAGTGCTCGGCCGCCATTACCAGCGCCGGCACGCCGACCGGGGCGTCGGCCTTGCGCGAGCCGCTGCCGGAAACGTGCAGGATGCCGTCGTCGCGGCTGCTGATGCTGATCGTGGCCAGCACGCCTTCGGCGGCGAAGAACTTCTTGGTCGCGCGGCGCAGCGCCTTGCGTTCGGCATAGCCCTTGATCCACTTCTCCATGCGCTTGCTGCGCTTGCCGTCCGGAATCCTGAAGTCATGCAGGTTTGCCAGGCTGGCCTCGTCGTGGCGTTGCGAGGCAGGCTCGTCGCTGCGTTCGTAGGGACGCGCGTCGTCGACCAGCAGGATCTTGCCGGCCAGCTTGCCCTTGTACTCGGCCAGGTCGTCCTCGGACTCGATCGAGACCTTCATGACCTCGCCCTCGACGGTACCCTGGGTGCCGGGCGTCCACGCCTTGGGCAGGGCCAGCAGCGGCGCCTGGCGCGGACTGACCATCTGCACGCTGGCGTTGGTGAATTCCCAGCCGCGGCCGAAGTCCGCGAACGGTTCCTTGTGGGCGTTGGCCAGGCCCCATTCCTCGAACTTCTCGATGGTCCAGTCGTTGGCGCGCGTCATCTGCGGCGAATTGGACAGGCGCGGGCCGATTTCCCCGGTCAGGTAGCCCAGCGTCTCCATGACCTGCGAATGGTGGAACGCCTCCTGGCGGATCCTGTTGGCCATGTCCAGGTCGGCCGCGCTCTGGGCCGCGGCGGCGCCGCTCGCACCCAGGCACAGCAGCAGCAAGCACTGTTTGATCACGTCGTTTTCCCGGTGAATGCAAAAGTCCAGTCTAGCCACGCATCCCGGCGCGGCTCGCAGGCCTTAAGTCACGTCATCGCATTGAGGTAGCCCCTGCCGGGGGACGAAAATCCATGCCGGGCCGGCGCGGGCATCTGGCTATACTGCCGGCGATGAATGCCGACGCCCGCCCGCTGAACTACCGCCATGCCTACCACGCCGGCAACTTCGCCGACGTGTTCAAGCACGCCGTGCTGGTCGCGCTGCTGCAGTCGTTCAAGGCCAAGCCGACGCCGTTCTGCTACCTCGATACCCACGCCGGGCGCGGCCTGTACGACCTCGACGGCGAACAGGCCCGCAGGACCGGCGAGGCCGACGCGGGCATCCTGCGCCTGCTCGACGTGCCGGACCTGCCGCCGCCGCTGCGCGACTACGTCGACCTGGTCCGTGCGTTCAACCGGCAACGCGGCGAAGACGGCATCCGCCTGTATCCGGGCTCGCCGCTTTTCGCCGACCTCCTGCTGCGCGAGCAGGACCGCGCCGTCCTGTGCGAACTGCAGCCCGACGAAGCCCGCGAACTGCGCCGGCTGTTCCGTCACCGCGATGCGTTCCACGTGCACCAGCGCGACGGCTACGAGGCCCTGCGCGGGCTGCTGCCGCCGACGGAAAGACGCGGGCTGGTGCTGATCGACCCGCCCTTCGAGGCGCAGGAAGGCGAATTCCGGCACATCGAGCAGGCGCTGGAAAACGCGTTGTCGCGCTGGCCCACGGGCCGCTACGCCGTGTGGTACCCGATCAAGCTGCGCGAACACGTCGCGCCCTTCCACCGCTGGCTGAAACGGCACTGCGCGGACAAGCTGCTCCTTGCCGAGTACATGCTGCACCCGGGCCATTCCGCGCTCCGCCTCAACGGCTGCGGCCTCGCCGTCATCAATCCGCCGTGGCAATTCGAGCGCACCCTGGACGCCATCACCAGCGCGCTCGAAAAGCTCTGACCGGATGCCCCGCGGCGACACGCCGGGAAACCCGGATCGAATTGTCGTGCGTCGTCGTCCGGCCGGACGCGGCCTTCAGGTCCAGCGGAACAGGGCTTCGTAATCGGTGCCCGTCCGTGCGCAGGCGCGCCAGGCCAGGCCGCCTTCGGCCATCGCCTCGCGGATGCTCGGCGCCACCACCTTCAATGCCCGCGCGGCGGCGCGGTCGCGCAGCCGGTCCCGGCGCGAATGCCCCATGCGGGATCCCGCCCAGTCCGGCAGCACGGCGGCGGCGGCGCCGAAAAACAGGCCCCGGCCCAGGCCGGCCAGGGGAATCGGCAACGCGATGGCGTGCAGCACCCGCAACACTTCCCGCGTGCGCGCATCGAAGACCAGTTCCGAGTGCACGTCGCGGAAAAACGCTTCCAGCCCGGCCCGCGTCCTGGGCACGTCCCGTGCGCCCAGGGCTTCGGCCACCAGGGCGCTTTCGTCGAGGTAGCGATCCTGCATCGCCACGGGAACCGGCCGGTGGCAATACGTCTGGTATGCCTGCAGGAAACACCAGCATTCGGCGCAATGCACCCAGTTGAGCAGGTGCGGATCGTCGGCGCTGTACGAACGGCCATCCGCAAGCGTTCCCCGGACATGGCGATGCACGCGCCGCACCCGCTCGATGGCCGCTTCGGCCGGGGCACGCGGCGCGTACGTGGTGCGGCTGACGAAGGCGATCGTGCGACGCAACCGGCCCAGCATGTCGCGACGGAAGTCGGAGTGGTCCCACACCCCGGCCAGGGCCAGCGGGTGCAGCGTCTGCAGCATCAACGCACCCAGGCCGCCCGCCATCATGCCGGGGAAATCGGCGTGGATCTTCCAGGTCACGCTGTCGGGGCCGAACAGGCCCGGGTCGTTCAACGGCCTGTCGTAATCGGGCGACGGGCCCTCGTGGCTCAACACGGCCAGGACCTGGCGCCGCAGCAAGCGCCGCGCCGGCCCCGGCAGGACCTTCACGCCCGGCGTGCGCGAATGCCGCGGGCGGCCCCGTCGCGGAGCGTGGTCCGCAACGGGGGTTTCATGCGTGTTTTCGCCGTCGGGCCGCATGTCGCGGAATGGTACGCCGTTTCATCGCCGGCGGCGGGGGCGGGATCAGAAACGGTTGTCGCCGTCCAGCAGGTTGCCGAGGCCGCCCAGGATGGAACCCTCGCCCCGGTTCTGGCCGCCGCCCTGCGGCGCCGCGGCCAGCATGCGGCCGGCCATGCGCGAGAACGGCAGCGACTGCAGCCAGACCTTGCCCGGGCCGGTCAGCGTGGCCAGGAACATGCCTTCGCCGCCGAAGAACATGCTCTTGATGCCGCCGACCGTGCGCACGTCCATGTCCACGCTGTCGTGGTAGGCCACCACGCAGCCGGTGTCGACGTCGATCTTCTCGCCGGGCGCCAGTTCGCGCTCGACCATGGTGCCGCCGGCGTGCACGAACACCCAGCCGTCGCCTTCCAGCTTCTGCATGATGAAACCCTCGCCGCCGAACAGGCCGGTGAGGATCTTTTTCTGGAACTGGATGCCCAGCGACACGCCGCGCGCGCCGGCCAGGAAACTGTCCTTCTGGCAGATCAGGCGGCCGCCGTGCTCGGACAGCTTCATCGCCATCACCGTGCCGGGGCAAGGCGCGGCGAAGGCGACGTGCGCCTTGCCGCCGCCTTCGTGCGTGAACACGGTGGTGAACAGGCTCTCGCCGGTGACCAGACGCTTGCCGGCGCCCATCAGCTTTCCCATCAGGCCGCCATTCTGGTCGTTGCGCGAGCCGTCGCCGAACACGGTGTCCATGCGCACCGCGGCGTCCTTGTACATCAGCGCGCCGGCCTCGGCGATGGCGCTCTCGCCGGGATCGAGCTCGATGTCCACGAACTGCATGTCGGTACCGACGATGCGGTAGTCGATCTCGTCGTCGCGCCCGCTTCCCGTACGCGGAACAGGCGGAACGGCGGCCCCGCCCGCTCCCAGCTCGGCGACTTCGCGAACCGGTTTCCAGTCGTCGAAGCCCTCCCTCCAGCAATGACCGTCGGGCGCGCGGCGTGCCTGGGCGCGGGCGGCATCGTCGTCGAAGGGACCGTTGCGTTCACCGTTGTAGCTGAAGTACCACTGTGCCATCGGCATTTTCTCCTTGAGGGGGAACCCCGAGTGTAACCACCCGCGGCGGCCGGGAGGGTGGCGCGGATCACGCGGGCGGCGCACCCGGCATGACAACCGGCCCGAGGAACGATAGGCTCCGGCATGAACCCCAACCGAGGTGGAACGGCAATGAATCACTTTCGTGCATTGGCATGGGCCCTGGCCGCCCTGCCCTGTCTCGCCATGGCCCGGGGCGCGCCGCCCCCGGCCGACGACCAGGCTCTGTCGGCACGCGTGGAGCACGTGCTCGCCACGACGCCCCTGATCGACGGGCACAACGACTTGCCCTGGGAAATCCGCACCGAGTTCGGCAACGTCGGCAACATCGAGCTCGACGCCGACACCTCGGACACCCGCGGCAAGGACGGCCAGCCCGTCCACCTGATGACCGACATCCCGCGCCTGCGCGAAGGCCACCTCGGCGCGCAGTTCTGGTCGGTCTGGATTCCCGCCTCGGTCACCGGCCCGAAAGCGGTGCAGATGTCGCTCGAACAAATCGACATCGTGCGAACCATGTGCCGCAAGTACCCGAAAACCTTCGAAATGGCCTACACGGCGGACGACATCGAGCGCATCCACGCGGAAGGCAAAATCGCCTGCCTGATCGGCATCGAGGGCGGTTCCCAGATCAACAACTCGCTGGCCGTGCTGCGCGACATGTACGCGCTGGGCGCGCGCTACATGACGCTGACCCATTCCCTCACCACGGACTGGGCCGATTCGGCCACCGACGAGCCCGAGCACCACGGGCTGACCGATTTCGGCCGCGCCGTCGTGCACGAGATGAACCGCCTCGGCATGCTGGTCGACCTCAGCCACGTGTCGCCGGAAACCATGCGCGACGCGATCAAGGCCAGCAAGGCGCCGGTGATGTTCTCGCACTCCAGCGCGCGCGCGCTGGTCGATCACCCGCGCGACGTGCCCGACGACGTGCTGCGTCTGGTCAAGCGGAACCACGGCATCGTGATGGTCAATTTCTATCCGCCCTTCGTGTCCGAAGCCGTCAACCGCTGGAATGCCGACCGCGCGGCCGCCTCCGGACGCTTCGACACCGAATTCGTCGGCCAGCCCGATCGCATCGAGGCCGCCATGGAGCAGTGGAAAAAGCGACATCCGCGCCCGCAGGCCACCATCGCGCAGGTCGCCGACCACATCGAGCACATCCGCAAGGTCTCCGGCGCCGGCAGCGTCGGCATCGGTTCGGACTTCGACGGCATCGGCTCCACGCCCGAGGGCCTGGACGGCGTGGACACCTATCCCGCCCTGTTCGAGGAACTGGCGCGCCGCGGCTGGAGCGACGAGGAACTGGCCGGCCTGGCCGGCCGCAACATGCTGCGCGTGATGCACCGGGCCGAGGAAGTGGCCGCGGAACTGCAGGCCCGGGAGGCCCCGTCCCACGCGACCCTCGCGACGGACGCGCAGGACGCCGCCGAAGGCTGAGGCAAGAACGCGGGAGGCGCGCCGGGATCGCCCGCGCCCCGCGGGCGATCCGCGTCACGCCGTCGCCGGACCGGATGCCGGCGGCGCATGCGGACGAGCCGGCCGCGACGGCCCCGGGCGGTCAGCCGCGGCCGGCCACCTTTTGCAACAGCGCGTCATCGGCCAGCGCCCCGATCGCGTCGACCACGTGATCCGCCGCATGGCCTTCGACATGCACCGGATCGAAGGCGTAATGGCCCTGACGCACGAATACCGTGGTCACCCGGTCGCCCCAGGCGCGCTTGATGCTGTCCAGCAGTCGTACCTTGTCGTCCACCAGCACGTAATGCCGCGCGGGCAGCCGCGCCCGGATGTCGTCGAGCTCGCGTTCCTTGTGCTGGTAGATCAGCACCCGCCCTTCCACGGCATCCCGGAGTCCCGCGCGCCGGATCTTGCGCGGCTGCATCACCGCATCGCCATCGGACACGATGGCCGTCGGCCCGAGCTTCCGCAGTTTGCGCAGCAGTTCGGGCACGCCCGGATACAGGGCTTCGTCGAACGGGTATTCCAGCAACAGCCTCGCCGCGGGCAGCCAGCGCGGATCGCAGCCGCTGGCCTCCCACGAGCGCTGGAAGGTGCCCAGGAAATCCGAATGGCCGAGCTCGTCCCGCAGCGCCTCGTAGTGCCGCCAGTACGCCTCGCTGGCGCCTTCGTGCACGGTGTCGTCCAGCATCCGGCCCAGCCGGCGCTTGACGCCGTCGTTGTCGAGCAGCGTGTTGTCGACATCGAACAGGAAAATGGTTTCCGGTCGCCCCGTCATCGCATCCGGTCCTCCGCATCGTGGCTCACGAGCATATCCGGACGCGGCCGCGTCAACCGAGCGCCCGCAGCAATCCGACGACCACCAGCACGCAGCCGCCCGCGGCCGCCGCGCCGTGCAGGACGATCGCCAGCAAGGGCAGCGGCAGCCCGGAAATGCGCAGCGAGAACATGAAGGCCCCGGCCACGAACGCCAGCGTGACCACGAAGGCACCGGCATTGAACAGCAGGTCGTCGGCCCCCGGCCAGAACGCGACCGCCAGCCACAGGCAGGCCAGCGCCAGCACGGCCGCGACCGGATGCAGCCACGACAGCCAAGCCGGCACGCGCCGGCGCGCGACGTGGAGAAAGGCCAGGAGCAATCCCGCCAGCACGGCGAGCCAGGTCACGGCACAGGCAACGACGGCCAGCGTCACGAAACCTGTCCCGCCGTTTCACGCATGTCGGCCGCATCCGGCATCGGCATCGGCATCCCGGGGTGGAAATCCGTCATGGTACGGCAAATCATCCGGACACTCCCGCCGCGAAGCCGCGCCGGCGACGGACACGGAAATTCCCCGCCGGCGGTTTCCCGCGCGGCCGTGGCTCAAGGCATCGCATGCAGGGTGATCCGCGTGATTTCCGACGGCCGGCCCAGGCGGATCGCCAGCCCGGCCCACAGGCCGGTGCCGTTGGAAACGTACAGCCGCATGTCTCCCACCCGGTACAGGCCCGACACGAAGCCGCCGTTGGCGCGCCGGCTCAACAGGCTGGGCCCGAGAATCTGGCCGCCGTGGGTATGCCCGGCCAGCTCCAGCATGACGCCGGCGCGCGCGATGTCGCGTGCACTGCCGGGACGATGGCTGAGCACCACGACCGGCGTGCCGTGCGGCACCCCGGCCAGGGCCGCGGACAGGTCCGGGCCGGGCAGCCCGAAACGCCCTGCCGCGCGGTCGGTGAGGCCCGCCACGGCCAGCGTCGCGCCGTCGCGGCGGATCAACACGTGCGAATTTTCCAGCACATCCAGGCCGAGGCGCCGGAAGGTCGCCATCCAGCCGCGGTAGTCGGAGTAGTACTCGTGATTGCCGGGCACCACTAGCACGCCGTCCGGTGCCCGCAGGTCCCGCAGCGGCCGCACGTCGCCGGCGCGCGCCGCCGGCAGGCCGTCCTCCAGGTCGCCCGTGACGACGACCAGGTCGGGGTCGAGGGCATCGGTCCTGGCCACCACCGCCGCGACCCATGATGCCGGCAGCAGCCGGGTCGCGTGGATGTCGGACAATTGCACGATGCGGTAGCCGTCGAACGCCGCCGGCAAGCCGGGCAGGCGGATGTCCACCGTTTTGACTTCCGGCACCTTCACTCCCTGCCACGTTCCCCAGCCGGCCAGCGCGGCCGCCAGCAGGCCGATGCCGGCCAGGACCCGGCCGCCGGCCAGGACCCGTCGCCCGAGCGCACGCCGCACGGCGAACGCGGCGACGCCGACCACGTCGCGCGCCAGCAGCAACAGCGCCAGCAGCAGGAAGGTCCCGTAGGCCCAGGCCAGCACGATCAACGCTTCCCTCGGCAGCACCTGGGCGGGCACGCCGCCGAAGAGCAGGCGGACCACCAGCCGGTATTCGGCGGCCAGGAACAGCAGCAGCGCCAGCACTGCCCCGGACCATCGCGGGCCCGGCAGCGGACGCACGAAACGCCACAGGACGTAAAGCCAGACCACGCCGTTGAACGATGCCAGAACCCATCCCATGCGGTTGTTCCCGTCGGGCCGGACGGCCCGCTTCGACGCTCCATCGTACAAGCCCGCGCGCGGATGCCGTACCGCCGGCGGCATGCCGGAACGGCACGCGGGAAACGGCGGCCGGAATCCTCAGCGGGAGTCCTCGTCGCCCGCGGGAGGATCGACGACCCCGCAGCTCGTCACCTGGTTGCGCCCGCGCGCCTTGGCCGCATACATGGCGGCATCGGCCGCCGCGATCATCGCTTCGGGTATCAGCGAATCGTCCGGGCACACGGCGGCCACGCCGATGCTGACCGTCACGCAACCGCCCACCGGCGAGTCCGGATGCGGCATGCCCCTCGCCTCCACCTCGGCGCAGAGCTTGCGGGCGATGCGCTCCGCGTCCGCCTGCGAGCAGTCCGGCAGCAACAGGGCCAGTTCCTCGCCGCCATAGCGGGCGACCACGTCGCCGCCGGAGCGCACGCCGGCACTGCACAGGCGCGCCAGTTCGCGCAGGCACTCGTCGCCGTACAAATGGCCCTTCGCGTCGTTCAGCAGCTTGAAGTGGTCGACGTCCACCATCAGCAACGCGAGCGAGCGGCCGGTCCGGGCATGACGGCGCACTTCCTCGCCCAGCCGCTGGTCGAAGCAGCGGCGGTTCGATATGCCCGTCAGGCCGTCGACCATGGTCAGTTCGCGCAGCTTGCGGTTGGCCTGCTCCAGCTCGTCCACCAGGCGCGCCGCGTTGATGGCGCCGGCCACCTGGTCCGCGATCGCGTCGAACACCGCGCGCACGCCGGGCGTGAAAAAACCGCTTTGCGTGCTTTCCAGGTTCAGCACGCCGTGCAGCCGTTCGCGATGCCGGATCGGCACCAGGTATTCGGCGCTCACGGCGACATTGCCCACCACGTAGTCCGGGTCGGACGCGGGGTCGATGACGAGCTGCGCCTTGCCGGTGCGCGCGCAGCGTCCGGCCACGCCCCGGCTCACCGGCCAGGCACCCTCCCCCGGCCACTCCAGGGCCACTTCGCCCGCCCACACCTCGCGCTCGAAGTGGGTGCACGGCTCGTTCAGCAGGATGATGCTGGCGACGGAAATCGGCAGGCGCTGCGCGATGCAGTCGACGATGCCCTGCAACACCGCGCCCAGCGAGTCCCCCTGCAAGGCCTCGTGCGATACCTGGGCCAGGATCTCGGCCATCATGACATGCTGGGCAAACCTGCCGCCCTCGTCCCAGGATTGTTGGCCGGAAATAACCGCCATATCTGACTGCGTCGGCACGCCTGCCTTTCGGCTTTCCCCACATCGGCCCTTGGCCGACCCCCATGCGAAGGGACCGAGCTGCTCTCATCGCATCGCCTTGTCCTTGCGGATCAGGGACTTGGCTTCACCTTATATCAAATGCCGCGGCTGCGGCCAATGCGCCGGAACGGCGCGCCGGCGGCTATCCCATGCCGCCGCGCCCGGCCCGGCCGCGCGCCCGCCGGGCGTCGCCGCGCCAGCTCCAGGCCGCCAGGCCCGACCAGGCGAGCACGTAGACGATTCCGACCACGATCACCAGCGAGCCCGGAATCGGGCCGATCCTGGCCCGCTCGACGAACTGCCCGAAGGTCTGCACGGGAGCCGGGTGGACGATGAGCTTTCCGGCATAGGCGGCACTCTGGATGCCGAGGATCCACAAGTAGTTCCGGCGCACGCGGCGGGCGGCCGCGACCAGCATGCTCACGTGGTATTCCGGCCGGCGGTAGTCCTCGGCCAGGCGCCGCCGCCAGTCGCCCGTGCGGACCCCGTCGCCGTCGATCATGGACGCGAACAGGTTCACCTCCATCCATCGGCAGCGTGCGCGCCAGACATTGAAATAGCGGTAGCGCCGCGCTTCGAGCATCAGGAAGAACAGGATCAGGATGCCGACCAGCAGGAGCGGCAGCGGGGACGCCTCCGGAGCGGCGAAGGTGATCGACAGCGCGACGCCGAGCGTGACCACGGCCCAGTTGGTGGTCGTGTCGAGGCGGGTACGCCAGACTGTCGACCGGTACACTTCGCCCCGGTACAGATGGGCCAGCGCGCCGATCTCGGCATCACCCGGCAATTCCGACTCGCGCGGTCCCTCCACGATACCTCCGCGATTCCGACCCCGCCCGCATCATCGCACGGTGCCGAACGGCCGGTCAAAAGGAGCATTCCGGCCCCGCCAGTCGCGCCGCAAGGCACCCTCGTCCGGAGGAACCCGCGCCTGCTGCCGCGCCTTCCCGGCCACGAAAACCCGGCGCTTTTCACTGTCGGGACAATGATGTCCCCGGCAGGTTTTCCGATGCGCGTTTTCATGCAACTTTTCCCCTTTCGGCCGCGGCCGGGAAAGGACGCGCCCGGCCCGGACATTCCACCCGCATGCACCATCCGCCCGGCGCCGGGCGGCAAGGGAGACATCCGTGAAATTGCACACCAAAATGGGGATCGGCTTCGCCGTCGGACTGTTCGGCGGCCTGATCGTGCACGCCGCGACCGGCGGCGAGGCGGCATGGCTGGACTGGCTGACGACCTGGATCACGATACCGGCCGGGCAGCTTTTCCTGCGCCTGCTGTTCATGCTGGTGCTGCCGCTGCTGTTTTCGGCGCTGGTGGTCGGCATCGCCGAAATGGGCAGCATGCGCGCACTGGGACGGATCGGCTGGAAGACACTTGCCTACACGGTGGTGGTGTCGACCATCGCGGTCGTGATCGGCGTGGTGCTGGTCAATGTCTTCCAGCCCGGCGGCGACGTCGATCCCGGCACGGCGGCCGACCTGCTGGCACAGGCCTCCTCGCGCGCGGGCTCGATCATCGCCTCCAGCGGCGAGCAGCCGGGCGGCATGCAGATGCTGCTGGGCATCGTGCCCAGCAACGTGTTCGCGGCCGCGGCCGACAGCGACGTGCTGGCGGTGATGTTTTTCGCCCTGATGGTCGGCATCGGCATCGTGCTGGCCGACAATCCGGCGGCGCGCCATTTCAAGACCACCATCGAGGGCCTGTTCGAGGTCTCGATGACCCTGATCGACCTGGTCATCCGCCTGGCGCCCTACGCGGTGGCCTGCCTGGTGTTCAACCTCGCCGCGTCATTCGGCTGGACGTTGATCCTGACCCTGGCCGGCTACGTCGGCGTGGCCCTGCTGGCGATGCTGCTGCACATGTTCGTGGTCTACCCGCTGGCCGTGCGGTTGCTGGGCCGGATGGGGCCGCTCGCGTTTTTCCGCGGCGTGCAGGAAGCGATGGTGATGGCGTTTTCGACGGCGTCCAGCAACGCGACCCTGCCGACCGCGCTGAAAGTGGCCAAGGAAGACCTGAAACTGCCGCAGCGCGTGTCGCGCTTCGTGCTGACCATCGGCGCGACCGCCAACCAGAACGGCACCGCGCTGTTCGAGGGCGTCACGGTGCTGTTCCTCGCGCAGTTCTTCGGCGTCGAGCTGAGCCTGCTGCAGCAGGTGACGGTGATGTTCGTGTGCATCCTCGGCGGCATCGGCACCGCCGGCGTGCCGGCCGGGTCGCTGCCGGTGATCGCGCTGATCTGCGCCATGGTCGGCGTGCCGCCGGAGGGCATCGGCCTGATCCTCGGCGTCGACCGCCTGCTCGACATGTGCCGCACCACGCTCAACGTGACCGGCGACCTGGCGGCGGCCGTGGTCGTTTCCAGCGGCGAAAACGACCTGGCCGACGACGCCCCGCTGGCCGCGGACGGGCCTTGAACGCGGCATGACGGCCGGCGCTGCGCGGCACCTGCCCCGCCCGGCCGTCACGCCGGCGCTTCCGGCTTCGTCACGTTTCATCCACGCATGCCGCCGGTTGTGGCATATTGTCCGCAGACAACGGACGAAGAACTGGCATGGCACCGAGTACGGGATCAGCAGCGCCAGGCAGGCTGGGACGCCACGCCGTCACTGCATTGATCGTCCTGCTGGTGGGCATCGGCCCACTGGCCCATGCGCATGCCTTTCGAACGGCGAATCCCGTGGTGATGGGCGGCGATCGCGGCTACCCGCCCTACCAGTTCGTCGATGCGGACGGCCGGGCCACCGGATTCGACGTCGAGCTGTTCCGCGCGATCGGCGCGAAAGCGGGGTTCCCGGTCAAGGTGGAACTCGGCAACTGGGGCCACGCGCGCAAGGCGCTCGGGGACGGCAGCATCGACGTGGTGCCGATGCTGATGACGCCGGAACGCCGGCGGCAATACCTGTTCTCCACGCCCTACCTGCGCCGCTACCACATGGTGTTCGGCCACCGCGACGCCGATTCGGTGAAATCGCTGCAGGCGCTGGCCGGGCACAGCGTGGCCGTGCAGTACGAGGGTGCCGCGTGGGAGGCACTGAAGGCCATGCACGGCGTCACGATCGTGCCGACGCGGTTCGAGCCGGCGGCCATCGAGGCGGTGCGCGAGCATCATGCCGAATACGCGCTGGTTCCCATGAACATCGGCTACACGGTGCTGGCCAGGGACGAGGACGACGAGGTCGTCGCGCTCAGCCCGCCCCTGCTGGAAATGTCCTACGCGTTCGCGGTCCGGCGCGACCGTCCCGAACTCGTGCAGCGCATCAACCGGGCCCTCGCCGACGTCAAGGAGGACGGCAGCTTCGACACGCTGTACATGGCCTGGCTGGCGAACCTGAAACCCGGAAAGCCGGAATTCCGCCGCGGCCTCACGATAGGCGGGCTGGTCATCCTTCCGCTGCTGGCATTCGCCATCGTGATCCTGCTGCGGCTGCGCCATACGCGACGCCAGGCGGCAGGCCATTCGGACCGCGCCTTGCAGGAGGCCCGGCGCCGGCAGGAGCTCGAACAACGTGCCGAATATCTCGCCTTCAACGACGAGGAAACCGGCCTGCACAATCGCAACGGCTTCGGGAGGGACCTGCAACGCATCGTCGAAAACGCGCGGCGCGACCGGACCCGCTGCGCCGTGATCCGGATCGACCTGCTGGACCTTTCCATGCTGCATGCCGCGGCGGGCGGCGAGATGGAAAGCCGCTTGCTGCACGCCATCGCGCAGCGCCTCGCGCGCCACGCCGGGTGGTGTCCGGCGAGCATCGAACGCGGCAGGTTCGCGCTGGCGCTCGGCCGCGTGGCGGATGCCGCGGCCGCGACCCGCACGGCGGCGGCGCTGGTCGAGACCGTGCACGGGCGCCTGGACATCGACAAGCTGTCGATCGAACAACGCTGCTGCGCGGGCATCGCCCTGTTCCCGGACCACGCCGACTCCGCGACCGCCCTGCTGCGCGCGGCCGACATGGCGTGCGATGCCGCCCGCGACAGGCAGGCCGCCACCGTCGTCTACGACCCCGGGCTCGAGCCCGACCCGCGCAAGCTGACCCTGCTGGGCGAGCTCCACGACGCCATGCGCAAGCGGCAACTGGGCTGCCTGGCGCAACCGCAGATCGCCCTCGCGACCTCGCGCCTGGCGGGAGTCGAGCTACTGGCACGCTGGGACCACCCCGACCACGGCCTGCTGCAACCGGACGATTTCATCCCGATCGCGGAACAGGCCGGCACCATCGGCGAGCTGACCGAGTACATGGTGCACCAGGCACTCGCGCACCGCCCGGTCTGGGAGCGGCTGGGCAGGCAATGCAAGGTTTCCGTCAACCTGTCGGTCAACGACCTCGACGACGACGGGCTGATCCAGTCGATCCTCGCCGCGGCAACCAATGCACCGTTCACCCTGGTCCTGGAAATCACCGAGTCGCAGGCGCTGCGCGAAGGCCCGCATGTGCTGCGCGCCATCAAGCGCGTCAAGGCGAAGGGCATGCAGATTTCGCTCGACGACTTCGGTACCGGTTATTCGTCGCTCTCGCACCTGCGCCGCCTGGCGCCCGACGAGGTGAAGATCGACCAGTCGTTCGTGCGCGCCGTGCTGGAATCGGAGGTCGACCGCACCATCGTCATCTCGGCCATCAAGCTGGCCCACAGCCTCGGCGCGCGCGTCTGCGCCGAGGGCGTCGAGGACCCGGGGGTGCTGGAATGGCTGCGGCGCAACCATTGCGACCTCGCCCAGGGCTACGCCATCGCGCCGCCGATGCCGGTCGAGGACGTGGCGGACTGGCACTTCGAAACCGACAAGCAAACGGATTGACGACGC
>CAZBZD010000002.1:30694-43134 GCA_964496295.1 uncultured Rhodanobacteraceae bacterium
CAGACATCGATCATCGGGTCCAGACGATATTCGCGTGCCGCGCAACCTCCTGCCAGGAATCGCCGTGCCGCATCCAGACCGAGGTGAACCGCAGCAGTGACGTCTTGCTGGCCAGCGGCATCCTGCCGGCCCAGGCCACGGTTTCGCTGCCCGCAACGACGACGGTATCGCCGTAAACGTGAATGTACTCGATGCGCCGGTCGTAGTCGCGGAACCCGAGCCTGCCCGACGCCACGAAGTCCACCACGTCCTTTTTGGTGACGAACCGGTTGTACGGATTGGTGACGACGAACTGGTCCGACCACAGCGGAGCCAGGGCTTTCACGTCCTGGTGCATCAGCCCGGCCACTTCCCGTTCGTTCAGTTGCCGGATCTGCGCTTCCACGCTGGTCTGCGCCGCGGCTGCCATGCATGTCGGGCTGAAAATCAGCACGACCCACAGCGGGAGGGCGCAAGACCGTTTCATGATCCCGGCCAGCCTGCAAACCCGGCTGAAGATTCCCGTTCGCCCCGGGCACGGGCCCGCAGGACCGGAGTCGAAGGGCCGCCCGGAGCGGACGGAAATTTCCCGTTGCGGGTCGGTACGGATCGGGTTCATGGTTGATTCCTCCGAATGGTGACGGTCGTGCCTCCGGCTGCTTTGCCGACCTGTCGAACCAGGACGCAACCGCACCATGGAAAACGGCCGGGTTGCGGGGCAGACCATGGGGCAAGCTCCCTACTTGGCGACGGCTTCGATGATGGAAGCGCCGGCGCCGGTCGGGATTTCGCGCACGAAAGCGAAACCCGCGGCATCGAACAGCGACCGGTACTCGTCGCGGGTGCGCTGCCGGCCGCCGAGCAGGCCGAGCATCAGGACATCCAGCACCTTGGCCCACTCCGGCCCCGGCCGGCCCGACAGCATCTCCTCGATCACCAGCAGCCTCGCGCCGTCGGGGGCGGCGCGGCGGATCGCGCCGAGGATGGCCGCGGCCTGCCCGTCCGGCCAGTCGTGGACGATCTCCATCAGCAGGTACAGGTCGCAGGCCGGAAGCTCGTCGCGGAAAAAATCGCCGGCCTGCAGGGAAAGGCGCTCCGAGGCCAGGGCCGCGTCTTCCTCGATCACGTGGGGCAGGTCGAACAGCACGCCCCTGGCATCCGGAGCCGCATCGAGCACGGCACGCAACAGGTGCCCGCTGCCGCCGCCGATGTCGCCGATGGTGCCGAAGCCCGCGAAATCGCAGCTCGCCATGATGCCGGCGATCTGCGCGTGGGTCTTGCCGACCATCGCGGCATTGAAAATGCCGGCGGCGCCGGGATGCGCGCCCAGGTAATGCCAGTAGCCTTCGGGAACGACCGACTGCGTGGCCGTGTCGCCGCTGCGCACGGACTGCTCCAGCGACTCGAAGATGCGCCAGTTGACGTCCAGCCCGAGCATCCGCGCGAAGGCGCGCATGGACTGCGGGTGGTCGCTGCGCAACAGCCGGGACACCGGCGTGTGCACGACGCCATCGCCGTCGGCCGCGAAAATGCCGTGCGCGCACAGCAGGCGCAGCACCCGCTCCAGCGCACCGGCGTCGGCACCGACCGACCGCGCCAGCTCCGCGGCGCTGCGCGGCGACTCGTCGAGCGCGTCGGCGACGCCCAGTTCGGCCACGACATGCAGGCAACGCGGCAGGCAATAGCCGCCGGCGACCATCTGCAGTGCAAGAAAGGGGTTGCCCTCATGCATGATGCTTCCCCCTCGCCGCGCCGGCCCGCCGGCAACGCAAACTCGACATCGCGCCTCTCCCGCCCGATTCGACGGCCCCGAGCTTACTCCGAATTTCCCCACCCGGAGCGAATTTTTTGCCGTCGGCCCGGCGGAAAGTTTTCCTGCCCTGCCAGCCACTTGCGGGAACCCGTCCACGGCGGCGACCACGGCCCGTCGCGAAAACGGGAAAAGGGCCGTCACGGGTGCCAGAAACCGGCCTTGCGGCACTGCATGCATAGTATGCTGGACGCCACCCGCGACCCACTCAGAGACTTCCGCATGCAGGTTCCCCTCTGGATCTGGCTGGCCACGGTAGCCGGCATCATGGCGCTGCTGGCGCTGAGCTTTTTCACCCACATACGCAACGCGCACGAGCCGACCATCAGGGAAGCCGGCGCATGGACCGCGTTCTTCGTGTCGCTTTCCATCGTGTTCGGCATCGGCATGACCCTGGTGTGGGGGTGGGACCGCGGCATCGAATACTTCGCCGGCTACATCACCGAATACAGCCTGTCGATCGACAACCTGTTCGTGTTCGTCATCATCATGTCGAGCTTCTCGGTGCCCAGGGCCTACCAGCAGAAGGTGCTGCTCGTGGGCATCATCATGGCGCTCGCGCTGCGCACCATCTTCATCCTGATCGGCGCCGCGGCCATCGCCCACTTCAGCTGGGTGTTCTACATCTTCGGGCTGTTCCTGATCCTGACCGCCCTCAAGCTGGCTTTCGAGCAACACGACGAGGACGAAAGCTACGAGCCCAACGCCATGGTGCGCCTGATGCAGAAGGTGCTGCCGGCCACGCACGAATACGACGGCGCCAGCATCACCACGGTCATCGACGGCAAGCGCTACGTGACGCCGATGATGATGGTCATGCTGGCGATCGGCATGACCGACATCCTGTTCGCGCTCGATTCGATACCCGCCATCTTCGGCCTCACCAATGTGCCGTACATCGTGTTCACCGCCAACGCCTTCGCCCTGCTCGGCCTGGTCGAGCTGTACTTCCTGATCGGCGGGCTGCTCAAGAAACTGGTCTACCTCGGCCTCGGCCTGGCCCTGGTGCTGGGCTTCATCGGCATCAAGCTGATCATCGAGGCCATGCACGGCAACAGCCTGCCCTTCATCAACGGCGGCGAGCCGATCCACCTGGTGCCGGCCATCCCGACCTGGCTTTCGCTGCTGGTCATCCTCGCGATACTTGCCGCCACCACCGTCGCCAGCGTGCTCAAGATCCGTCGCGACGAAGCCGGACGCGCCTGACGCGCCCCGTCACGCCACCTCGCCCGCCGCGTGCCCCGACGCCCAGGCCCACTGGAAGTTGTAGCCGCCGAGCCATCCGGTGACGTCGACCACCTCGCCGACGAAATACAGGCCGCGTACCAGCCGGGATTCCATGCTGCGCGAGGACAGGCCACGGGTATCCACGCCGCCCAGCGTCACCTCGGCGGTGCGGTAGCCTTCGGTGCCGCTCGCGACGACGGGCCAGTCGTGCAGGCTGCGCTCCACCTCGCGCAGCTCGGCGTCGCCGTACCGGCGCATCGGGCGATTGCCGAACCGGACCTCGCACAGGCGCTGCGCCAGCCGCCTGGGCAGGATGTCGACCAGCACGGTTTTCAGGCTTGCCGCCGGATGGCGTTCACGTTGCGCCGGCAACCACCCTTCGTCGAGCGTCGGCGCCAAGTCCACGCGCAGGTCGTCGCCCGGCTGCCAGTAGGAAGAAATCTGCAGGATCGCCGGACCGCTGACGCCGCGATGGGTGAACAGCATGCCGGCCCGGAATGCCTGCCCGTCCACGCGCGCCTCCACCTCGGGCAGGCTCACGCCGGCCAGGTCCCGATAACGGTCCAGAGGTTTCCCGCTCAGGGTCAACGGCACCAGCGCCGCGCGCGTGGGCAGCACCTCGTGGCCGAACTGGCGCGCCAGTTCGTAGCCGAACCCGCTGGCGCCCATGCGCGGGATCGACAAGCCGCCGGT
This sequence comes from uncultured Rhodanobacteraceae bacterium, assembly GCA_964496295.1. GTDB lineage: Bacteria > Pseudomonadota > Gammaproteobacteria > Xanthomonadales > Rhodanobacteraceae > Oleiagrimonas. The sequence goes on from CAZBZD010000002.1 coordinate 34,404, forward strand.
GGCCACCACCAGTGATTCCGAGCGCATCCCGCCATGCGCGGTTTGCAGCTCGAACGCCCCGTCCAGCCTGCGCACCCGCTCCACCGCGCAGGAAGTTTCCACCCGCACGCCTGCCGCCGCGCACTCGTCCAGCAGCATGCGCACGATCTGCCTGGACGAGTCGTCGCAGAACAACTGGCCCCGTTCCTTCTCGTGATACGCGATGCCGTGGCGCTCCACCAGCGCGATGAAATCCTCCGGCGTGTAGCGCGCCAGCGCCGACTTGGCGAAATGCGGGTTGGCCGACAGGAAATTGGCCGGCGTCACGCCGAGGTTGGTGAAATTGCAGCGCCCGCCGCCGGACATCAGGATCTTCTTGCCGACCCGGTTGGCATGGTCGACCACGCACACGCGCCGGCCGCGGCGGCCGGCCGCGATCGCGCACATCAAGCCGGCGGCGCCACCGCCGATGACCAGCACGTCCCATTCCACCAGGCACATTCCCGTGTCGCGCAAACCGCCCATTATCGGGCAAATGCGCCGGGGACGCGCGTTCCGGCCCGGCGCTATCCGTTGTACATGTAAAGGACCACCTTTTCGCGCGGGCTGACGACGATGATGCCGATGCGTCCGTAGGCGTAATAGCTGCCTCCGGTATTGACGAGCCGCGTGGCCTGGCGCACCACGGCATCGTCGATGTCGATGCAGAAACCGTAGGCGCAGATGTAGTCGTAGATGTCGAACCTGCCGGTTTCCGGCCGCGGCTTCCAGTGGTTGTCTGCACGGACGGGGGTTTCGTGCCAGCGGTAGTACGTGCCCTGCGGGCTGCGGCTGCGCCGGAACTTCTCGAGCGGCAACGCATCGAACCAGGCCTTGCCGCGGCGGGACATGTCGCGCGCGACATCGTCCGGCAACGCGAACACGCGGATGCCCGCCTCGTTGCCGCCGGGGCCGAAGCCCCATGCCTTCTCGTTCCGGTAGACGATGGTGTCCACGTGCATGGCCGGCGGCACCACCGAAAGCTCGAAGCGGCGCGCGTCGCCGCGAAAGACGAACACGGGAACGGCCACGAGCCCGGCCACGACCAGGCACGCCAGGGCGACAAAGCACGGCCGGTTCAACTTGCGGCGGGCATAGGCGACGAGATGGAAGATGCCCGTGATGACGGCCGCCACGCTGACCAGGAACAGGGCCGTCGTCACCAGGACGTTGATCATCCGCTTTTTTCCCTGCCGTCGCGCGCCGTGCCGTGTCGTCCGGGGCCCGGGGCGGCGCGAAAATTCCGGGACGGCACCGATTGTACCCGCCCGCATCGCGGACGCGGCCCTGCACGGGGTCAGATATTTCAGTGGCTTGCGACATCGACTTCAGGTACCATGGCGCGGTTCGACTGACCCCGGATGCCGCATTTCCCGAGGCTTTCGCGCCTGCCGCCACGCCCGTGGCCCGCGGCGCGACCGCTTCCCCCGCTCGGCACCGGGCCACGATCCGGACGCACGTCGACGACGGCGTCCGCCCCATTCCCCTCGCTCGCAGCGCGGTTCCCAGGGAACGCTCCGAGTCATCGTGATGTTCCGGTGCTTCCGGAACATCGGCACCCGGAGCAAGACATTGAGTTTCCAGACCCTCGGGCTTTCGCCCGTGCTGCTGCGCGCACTCGAAGCGCAGGGCCACACCACCCCCACGCCGATCCAGGCCGAGGCCATTCCGCTGGTCCTCGAAGGCCGCGACGTCATGGCCAGCGCACCCACCGGCACCGGCAAGACCGCCGCCTTCGCGCTGCCCGTGCTGGAACGGCTGTTTCCCCGCGGGCAGGCCCGCGGCAACCGCGGCAAGCGCCCCCGCGCGCTGGTGCTGACGCCGACCCGCGAACTGGCCGCACAGGTGCACGCCAGCGCGCGCGACTACGGCAAGGGCCTGCCGTTGCGCAGCACCACCATTTTCGGCGGCGTCAGCATGCGCAACCAGCTCAGGGCGCTGCAACAGGGCGTCGACCTGCTGGTGGCCACGCCCGGCCGCCTGATCGACCACCTCGAAAACGGCGCGGTCGACCTGCGCGACGTGGAAATCCTGGTCCTGGACGAGGCCGACCGCATGCTCGACATGGGCTTTCTGCCGGCATTGCGCAAGATCGTCGCGCGCCTGCCGCGCCAGCGCCAGACACTGCTTTTCTCGGCCACCTTCGCCGGCCCGATCAGGGCACTGGCGACGCAGTTCCTGCGCGACCCGGCACAGGTGCAGGTCACGCCGCCCAACACCGTCACCGCCACCGTCAGCCACCGCATGCATCCGGTCGACGCCGACCGCAAGCGCGACCTGCTGCTGCACATCCTGGCCGAGGACAGCCGCCGCCGGACCCTGGTGTTCGGCCGTACCAAGCACGGCGCCGACAAGCTGGTGCGGTTCCTGGAAAAATCCGGCCTGCGCGCCGCCGCGATCCACGGCAACAAGAGCCAGAACCAGCGCACGCGCGCCCTGCAGGGCTTCAAGGACCACCGCATCACGGTGCTGGTGGCCACCGACATCGCCGCGCGCGGGCTGGACATCGAGCAGTTGCCGCTGGTCATCAACCACGACCTGCCGATGGTGGCCGAGGACTACGTGCACCGCATCGGCCGCACCGGGCGCGCCGGCGCCGATGGCCTGGCCATTTCGCTGGTCAGCCACGAGGAAACCGAGCTGCTGCGCGACATCCAGAAGATCCTCAAGGACCCGGTCGAGATCACGCCGATGGCCGGCTACGAACCCTCGCAACCGCTGCGCCTGGACAGCAACGCGCGCCCGCAGCAGAAATCGCGGCCGGGACGGCCGGGACGGAACAAGCCGGCCGGCAGGCGCGCCAAGCGTCGCCCGCATGCCCGGCAAGGCCAGCCCGAACAGCCCGGCGGCCATGCGCAGGCGCCCAAGCGCGGCGGCGGCCGGTCGCGGCGAAGCTCGCGCCGCTCCTGACACCGCCGCGGCAGGCAGGTTTTCCGCCTTCAGCGATCGCCGTCGGCGGCGGCGCCCTTCGCCGCGTCGCCCAGGACGGAGGCCAGCTTCGCCTTGTCGAGGTATTTCGCGAACCCTGCCAGGCCTTGCTTGACCCGGGGATCCTGCATCAGGTCCCTGCCCGCCACCTGGCCGAGCGTCTTGAACCCGTACTCGATCGCGCCCGACCCCTCGGCTTCATAGGCCAGGGTCGTCTGCTGCGCGCAGTCGACGGTCAGCAGGCGCGTAAAGAGGTCCCCGGCCTGCCGGTCGAGCCGGTCGCGCAGGTCGGGCGACACGTTCGCCATGGACGCGACGTCGGGGGACAGCGCCATCTGCGCGAAAAGCCATCTGGCGAACACCGTGCGGTCGGACTGGCTGGTGTGCGACACCAGGCACTGCGCCAACTGATCCTGCGGGCCGGCCATGACCTGGCACGAGAAGCCCGTCGTCAGCGCCAGCATGGCGCCAAGCACGAAAGTCTTGCGATTCATCGATCCTTCCCCGGTTGGGCAAAGCGGCCGTCGCCGGCCATCCGGCGCGCGCCGCTTCGCGGTTCGCGCACATTAGCACACGCGCACCGGGCGGAAACCGCGGCAGGATCCCGTTTCGTACCCGTCAGGTCACGCGCTCGCCGGCCGCCACGCGGGTGAACGTCGCATCCGCCGGCGCGGGCCGGATGACCAGCCGCAGCCGCGCGCGTTCCCGCACCACACGCAGGCCGCGATGCCTGACCAGGTAGGCCGCCGCCACCGCGGCCGCCGCAAGGCCCGCCAGCGCGCCCACCCCCAGCGCCCAGCGCGCGCCGAAACGGTCGACCACCCAGCCCACCAGCGGCGCGCCGACCGGCGTGCCGCCCATGACCACGGCGATGCGCAGCGCCAGCACGCGACCGCGCATCGAACGCTCGGTGGTGAGCTGCATCATCGAATTGCTGGCGGTCATGAAAGTGAGCGCGGCCAGGCCCACGAAAAACAGCACCACCGCGAACAGCGCGGGCCCCGGCATCACCGCCGCCAGCGCCACCGCGACCCCGAATGCCGTCGCGGCCACCGCCATCAGCACCATGCCGGGAAACTGGCGACGGGCCGAAAGCAGCGCCCCGCACATCGTGCCCACCGCCATCGCCGAGGTCAGCAGGCCGTACTGGCTGGCATCGCCGTGGAAGACGGTCACCGACATGGTCGAGATGAAAATGGCGAAGTTGAAGCCGAAGGTGCCGAGCAGGAAAAGCATCACCAGCACGGCCATCAGGTCGGGGCGCTTCCACACGTAGCCGAACCCCGCCAGCAGGCTGCCGCGCGTGCGCGCGGGCCGCGCCTCGACATGCAGCTCGCGCACCCGCAGAAAGCACAGCGACACCAGCACCGCGGCGTAGGAGCCCGCATTGACGAGGAACAGCCAGCCCTCGCCCACCGCGGCAATCAGCACGCCCGCCACCGCCGGGCCGAGCATGCGCGCGGCATTGAAGGAAGCCGAGTTCAACGCCACCGCGTTGGCCAGGTCGTCGTCGGTGACCAGGTCCGACACGAACGCCTGCCGCGCCGGCGCGTCGAACGCGGTGACGCAGCCCAGCAGCAACGCAAAGCCGTACACATGCCACAACTGCACCAGGCCGAGCACGGTCAGCAGGCCCAAGCCCAACGCCAGCACCCCGGCCGCGCCCTGCGTGAGCAGCAGCAGCTTGCGCCGGTCCATGTGGTCGGCGGCAAAACCGCTCAGCGGCAGCAGCAGCAACGGCGGCCCGAACTGCAACGCCATCACCGTGCCCACCGCCGTCGCGTTGTGCTGCGTGAGCACCGTCAGCACCAGCCAGTCCTGCCCGATGCGCTGCATCCACGTGCCCACGTTGGACACCAGCGCGCCGCCGGCCCACAAGCGGTAGTTGTAGCTCTCGAGCGACCGGAACATGCTGCTCATGGTGTGCCTTGCAAACGAAACGTCCGACCAGCTTACCCAATACGAGCGGGCTCGGGCTGAGGCAGTCCCGCTTGCGACTCCGTTTTGATCCGTTTTTGTTTTTCGCTATGCTCGATTCCTGCGGCGCAGGGGCACCGATCAACCGGGGGAGATCCATGACGACACGACCGAGAGGGCCGCTGGCCGGCTTTGAATGGCTGCGACGCAGCGTCAGCTTGGCATTCGCTCATCCGAAACCCGTATTCGGCGGAGCGATCGTGGTGGTATTGGCAGGTCTGGTGCCGTCGTTGATCGTGTTGCCGGTCGAGCACTTCATGCTGCAAGCAGGCACGCCTCCGGATCTGACCACTTTCGGCTGGATCATGCTGGGGTCGATGCTGATCGGTTTGCTGCTCGTGCCGCTGTATGCAGGCTACCTGCAGGTGATCGATGCGGCCGAGAACGGGCAACCGGCCCGTGCCCGGGACATCTTCAAACCCTATTCGGAAGGCGATGCACTGCGCTTGATCAGCTATGGACTGATGCTCATGCTGATCTATACCGCCATATCCGGAATCATCCTCCTGGCAACGAAGGGCAACCTCGTCGATTGGTACGTGCAGGCCATGGCCACACAGTCCCATCATCAACCACCACCACTGCCCGATGGCTTCGGAACCATGATTGCGCTATCGACGGCATTCGGCATTTTCATGATGTGCTTCTATTCCATCAGCCTGGGTCAGGTTGCGCTGCGCCGCCGCAGCGTGATCAACGCCCTCGGCGACGGCTGCATCGGTGCATTGAAGAACCTGTTGCCGATGCTGATACTCGCAATCGGCCTTGCCATCGCCTGGATCATCATCGTGATCGTCCTCATGATCGCGGCCTTTCTGTTCGTCTTGCTCGGCAAGCTCATCGGCACATGGCTGACGGTCGCATTGATCGTCGCGTGCTACCTCGCCCTGCTGCTGTTCGTGTTCGCGATCATGTTCGGGGTGATGTACTACATGTGGCGTGACGTGTGCGGCGGCGGCGCTACGGCCGACATGGCCCACGCGATCTCCGCCTGATCCGCACACGGGGAAGCGGTTGATTTCAGACACCCTTCCGCAAACGGGGCATGTGAACCCGGTATCGCTTTCGCGGAAATGCTACCGGGAAATCACTCCGAGTCTTCGGGGGGCGGTTCGATCCGCGTAGGCGTGTCGCGTCCCGACACGATGCCCTCCGATGCCTTGGCGACCGCCCTGATCGTGTTCGTCAAGCTGGACAGGTCGAGCGTGCCGATCTCGTCGGACACATGGTGGTAATCGCGGTCGATGTCGATCTGCGTCGTGCTGATGCTGTGGGCGGGCACCCCGAGGCGCGCCAGCGTCGCATTGTCCGAGCGGTAGAAAAGATGTTGCTTCGGATACGGATCCGGCATGAACCTGAAATCCATTCCCTCGATGTTTTTCTGCAGGATCCTGCCGAACGTGGATCGGTCGAAGCCGGTAATCCAGGCGACATCGGGGCCCCACTTGCTCGGCTTGCCGATCATTTCGAGGTTGAGCATCGCGACAATCTGGTCGGGATCCAGTTGCCGCGAAAAGTATTTCGAACCGTAGCCACCCTCTTCTTCCGCGGTAAAGGCCACGAAAATGATCGTGCGCACGGGTTTTTTCCGCTGCGAGTAAAACCTTGCCAGCTCGATGACTCCCGCCGTACCCGAGGCGTCATCGTTGGCGCCGTTGGCGATCGCGTCGCCATCGACAGGCTTGATGATTCCCAGGTGGTCGTAATGCGCGGAAAACACGACGATCTGATCCGCCCGTTCACCCTCGATCCTGCCAACGACATTCGCCAGCTCGACATCATCCACTTTTTTGTCGAGAACGACACGGAACCGGGAACCCTTGTGCCCGAGGATATAGACCTTGTTGGGGCCCTTCTCCTTGTCGAACACGCGGCTCGGACGGGAAAAATAGCGCCTGAATCGCCGGAAATCCTTTGCGAACGAGGGATCGACAAACACGATGAGATCGTGATCCGACTGGAAAGACTCCATCAACGCCCTTCTGAAATTGTCGCCCTTCCCGACCTCCTCGACAGAAACCGGAGAATCCGCCGTCCACGAAACCTGCTTGCCGTTGACCACGGCAAAATAATCGCTCTGCGGCACCTCCCGCCCGTCGACGGCTATGCGTGCGTGATCCAGCGATATCGAGTACATGTGGAAGCGTTGCAGATAGCCGTCGTCACCATGCAGCGGCTCAAGGCCGAACTGCCTGAACTTTCCGGAAATGAAGTCTGCCGCCTTCCAGATCGACGGCGAGAAAGCGTTGCGTCCCTGCATGGCGTCGGAACTGAGTGTGGTCACGATATCCGCCACATCCTGCCTGGCGATGCGGCTTGCCGGATCGGTCTGCGCATGCAGCGCAAGAGGCATGACGAGCAGGCAGGCGGCACAGAGTAGTTTGGTCATGGGTAACTCGTTCTGGACAGGAGTGGGCAAGACGGGGGATGCATCGACATGCTACATGTTGCGACGGCATTCGTCGCCGGCGCGGCGGTCTTCCAAAGGGGTCAGAGTGATTTCCCGACTTCCGGAAGGGATGCTTGCCGACGCAAACAGGCTGTTCTTGCCGACAGCATGAAAGATGCAAGCGGCTCATGTTGACTGGAGATACCTCGCCTTCTTATGCCATGCCCCGCCAACCACGACCCGACATTCCCGGCATTGCCCAGCACATCGTGCAGCGCGGCAACGATCGGCTTCCCTGCTTCTTCACCGAAGTCGATTACCGTCGCTATCTGATCAATCTGCGCGAAGTTGCGCTGAAGCATGACTGCGCTGTTCATGCCTACGTATTGATGACCAACCATGTCCACCTGCTCGTTACCCCAAAGGCCGCCGGGAACGTATCGCGCATGATGCAGTCACTGGGACGACGGTACGTCAGTTACATCAATACGACCTACCATCGCACGGGCACACTTTGGGAAGGTCGCTACAAAGCCTGCCTGGTGGACTCCGAGCGCTATGCCCTGATCTGCCATCGCTACATCGAACTCAACCCGGTTCGCGCCGCCATGGCCGCAACGCCCGAAGCCTACCGATGGAGCAGTTATCATCACAATGCCCTTGGCAGTGACGACGCCATGCTGACGCCCCACCCCGAGTACCTTGCCTTGGGCATCAATATCGAACGACGCAAAAATGCCTACCGCGCTCTGTTCCAGGACGCCATCAGCGATGAACGCCTTGCCGAAATCCGCGCCTATCTGCAGCAACAACGCGTACTCGGCACGCCACGATTCCAGGCACATATCGAAGCCATGCTTGGTCGGCGAGCCACCCTGCAGCCTCGTGGGAGGCCCAGGAAATCACTCTGACCTCTTTGCTGTGCCTTTGCTGGGTGGACCCCTTTGCTGGTGCTTTGCTGCTGAAATCGTGACCCGCATCGCGTCATCGCCGTGGCAGACACGGCAGTCTTGAAGGACGAGTGGGCAACCACCAAGGGGCGAACGATGGGAAAGGGGTATGGAGAGGATCGTGAATGCCCGTCGGTACTACGGCTACCGGCGTCGTGGTTGTCCATGGTGAGTCATTGGTCAGGAAAAGGCCTGCTGCTGGCCTGGCTGGCGCTGAGTGTGGGCATTGCCCTGACCGTAGTTCCCATGTCGCCGGTTCATGCGGAAGAGGTCACCTACATCGTCAGTAATGCCCAAGGCACGGTGGTGGCGAAGATGGACCGCGACGGCAACGTCACCTACACGGCGGCGTATCGGCCCTACGGCAAGCAGGCCAAGGGCGTGCCGCAACCCGGGCCGGGGTACACGGGCCACGTGAACGATCCGGCCACGGGGCTGGTGTACATGCAGCAGCGATACTACGATCCGG
>CAZBZD010000003.1:0-35351 GCA_964496295.1 uncultured Rhodanobacteraceae bacterium
CGCGTTCCAGCGATTCCATGATGCGCTTCTTGCGCTCGGCCGCCTTCATGCCGCGGTAGCGCAACGGCACTTCCACGTTGTCGAACACGTTGAGGTCGGGAATCAGGTTGAAGGCCTGGAAGATGAAGCCGATCTTCTCGTTGCGGATCTTCGAACGCGCGTTGTCGTTGAGGCCGCTGACGTCGGTGCCGTCGAGCAGGTACTCGCCGCCGGTGAAGGTTTCCAGCAGCCCGGCGATGGTGAGGAAGGTGGTCTTGCCCGAACCCGACGGCCCGGTGACGGCGACGAACTCGCCCGGTTTGACGTCGATGTTGAAGTCGCGCAATGCGTAGGTTTCGACGACTTCGGTGCGGTAGACCTTGGAGAGGTGGGTCATCTTGAGCATGGCTGGGTTCCTTGGTGATGGATGGTTTGGGTAGGCCGGATCAAGCCGAAGGCGGATCCGGCATCGGGTATGTCATGGCCAGCGACGGATCCCGCGCCGGCTCCGTCGCTGGCGCTCCTTGAGCCGGCCTACGACGGGATTCAATGGGAAATGACGACACGTTGTGCTCCGTTGAAATTGTCGGTACCGGAGATCACCACCTTGTCGCCCGGCTCGAGGCCCTTGAGGATCTCGATCTTGTCGATGGAGGTGGCGCCGATCTGGATCGGGGTTTTCACGGCGATGCCGTCGTGCATGACGTAGGCGTAGCGGCCGCCGGATTCGTCGACGAAGGAGCCGCGCGCCACGGTCAACGCCTTGTCCTTGTGGTCGAGCAGGATGCGCACCGACAGGCGCTGGTTCTGGCGCAGGTGGCCGGGCTTGGCCTTGGTGAAGCGCACGCGCGTGGCGACCTGGCCGTTGACCACTTCCGGCGAGATGGCGCTGACGGCGCCCTCCCAGGTCTTGCCGTTGCCGCTGATCTGCGCGCCCATGCCGACACCGAGGTCGCGCGCGAAGCTCTCCGGCACCTGCACCTCGACCTCCAGCGCGGACAGGTCGATCACGCTCATCAGCTTGGCGTTCTCGGCCACGGTGGCCTTGGGCGCCACGAACACCTGCCCGACCTGGCCGTCGACCGGCGAGCGCACCGTGAGGTTGTCCACCTGGCGCTGCAGGTTCTTCACCAGCAGCGCCTGGCGTTCGGCCGCCAGCTTCTTGGCCTTGATGTCGAAATCGAGGCTGTCGCTGCTCAGCGCCATGTCCTGCCGGGCATGCTGGAGCACGATCCTGGCCTTCTTCAGCGCGTCCTTGGCATGGTCGACCTGGGCCCTGGAATAGGCCCCCTTCTGGTAGGCCAGTTGGTAGCGGTGCAAATCACGCGCCGCGCTTTCGGCATCGACCTTGGCATTGTCGTAGGCCATCTGCAGTTGTTCGTGCTGGGTCCGGGCCTTGACCTTGGCCAGCTTCCAGTCCACCCGCATGCCGTCCAGCGCCGACTGCTGCTGGGCAAGCTGGTTGGTCAGCTCGGGACTGTCGATGACGGCCAGCACCTGGTTCTTCTTCACCGTGTCGCCGGCATGCACCTTGAGCGTGACCACGCCGGGCGAACGCGCGTACATGGTGGGCCGCACCGCGGCCACCACCCGGCCCTCGGCGGCGATGTCGCGCGTGAACGGACCCACCTCCACCGTGGCGAAGGCCAGCCGCGACGCATCCACCGAGCTGCCGGCGGACAGCATGCGCGAGGCCCAGGGCACGACCAGGGCCAGCACGACCACGACCGCCACGGCCGTGCCGATCCAGATCAGGCGGCGACGCCCGGGCTTGACTTCGACCATGCGGTCCTGGGCTGAGGTGTCACGAATCATAAGCATGTTCCGGCGCGCCCCGATGGCGCGGACATCAGGGAATGAGCAAGCGGCGTGCCAACTTTCAGTGACAGTTCATGTCACTGTTTTCATGGATGTTTTTTGCATATGCGGTCGGGTGTCCGGTGTCCGCGGACACCGGGCCGGACAGGGCGGACGCAGCGTGGCCCGGGGATTTCCGCTCCCGGCCGGGCCGACGCCCTGCGACCACAAGCGCATCTGGAGCATCCTGTGGGAGTGAGCCAGGCAAATACATTCGGACATCGCGTCGACCCGGCCGTCGTCACCCGGCTGCAACAGGGCGACCTGGAGGCCTTCGAACGCGTGTACCGCGACTTCGAACACGCCACCTACACGCTGGCGCTGCGCCTGACCGGGCGCCCCGACGTCGCCGGCGAGGTGCTGCAGGACGCCATGCTCAAGGCCTTCGAGAAGGCGGGGCAGTTCCGCGCCGACGCGCCCTTCGGCGCCTGGCTGAAACGGCTGGTGGTCAACGAGGCCCTGGCGCGCCTGCGCCGCGAGCGCCGCCATCGCAGCGAAACCTACGAAGACGTGCACGTCGACGAAACCCCGGGCAGTCCCTGGCAACTGGTCGATGCCGCCGTGCTGGACCGGGCGCTGGCGCGACTGCCCGGCACCACCCGCGCGGTGCTGTGGCTCTACCACGTGGAGGGCTACACGCACCGGGAGATCGCCAACCACTTCAACCGCAGCACCAGTTTTTCCAAATCGCAGCTCGCGCGCGGCATGCAACGCCTGCGCCGGCTGCTCGAACCGGACGAGGAGGCTTCGCCATGCCTGACCGGCACAGCCACGAGCTCCTGAAACGCGACGCCGCGCTGGCCGCGGCGCTGCGCGACCTGCCCCCGCACGCACCGCCGCAGGATCTGTGGCCGCTGGTGCGGGCCCGTGCCAGGCGCCGGCGCCGGCTGCGCCGGATCGGCCGGATTGCCCTGCCCGCGGCCGCCGCGGTCGTCCTTGCCGTCGGCCTGTCGTGGTGGCACGGACACGGCGCCAGGCCGGACCCGCAACCGCGTGCCGTCCGGAGCACCCTTCCCGCCGCCGGGCCCGGGGTCGAGCAGCAACTGGCACGGTGGCGTCACGACTCGCAACGCCTGCAGGAACTGGTGCAGGTGCTGGACCGGGGCGGCGCCCCGCTCGACGGCCGGGAGCTGGCCCGCGCGGCCGGCCTGCAGGACCGCATCGGCCTGGTCGACCTGCAGCTCAATACCGCCCGCACCCCGCACGCCCGCCTGCCCCTGTGGCGGCAGCGCGTGACGTTGCTGCGGCAACTGGCAGTCCTGCACGTGACCGCCGGCCACCGGCAGGCTGCCCGCCCGGTACCCGCCGCCGCCCGTACCCCACTCCGTTCCGAATGAGGATTCCGACATGAAAACCCGAACGAGAACCCGGTTCGCCGCGCTTTTGTCCCTGCTGGCAGTGGCAACCGTTCCTGCATCGGCCGCCACGCCGCAGGCCGCTCCCGCGTCGACGACGGCGGCACCCGCCGATCGCACCGCGCTGGAAAAGGAATTCGCGCAGTTGCAGCAGCGCATGGACAAGCTTGCCGAGCGCATGGGCAAGCTGTCGAGCCAGTTGTCGCTGGACTCGCCGCGCATGTCCCTGTACCGCTACGTGTCCGACCCGGACCGCGGCACGATCGGCCTGGTGCTGGGCCTGAACCGGAACAGGCACGGCCTGGAAGTCGAAGCCGTGACGCCGGACGGCCCGGCCGACCAGGCCGGAATCAGGGCCGGCGACATCATCGTGGGCGTCAACGGCAACCCGGTCACGGACAACTCGCGCCTCCCCGAGGCCCTGACGCAAATCGGGACCGGCAGCACCGTCCGGCTCGGCGTGCTGCGCAACGGCAAGCGCCGCGTGGTCACGGTGAAGGCCGAACACCACGCGGTCCCCGGGTGGATCGCGGCGCTCGCGAACGCCACTTCGTCGCCGTCCGTGATTTCCCTCCGGAAGGAAATCGGCCAGTGGAAGAACGATCCGTCGACGCAACAGTGGCTGTCCGGTTTCCACGACCTGGCGAGCAAGCTCTCCCTTGCCTTCGACCATCAACTGGCGCCCTGGTGGGGGTTGAACCTGATTGCCCTGAATCCGGATCTGGCCAGTTATTTCGGCACGCGACAGGGTGCCCTGGTGCTGTCCACGCAGCCGGATCACTACCCCGGCCTCAAGGCCGGCGACGTCATTACCGCGGTCAACGGCGAGCCGGTGGACAACCCGGAGGACGTCATGCGGGCCCTGCGCGGAAAACCCGCGGACCAGCCCGCGCGCCTGAAAGTGCTCCGGCACGGCAAGTCGCGGACCATGGAGGTCCGGCCCCGGCATCGTCTTCCGAAACCGCGGCAGCCGTCGCTCTCCTCGCTGATGCAGTCGCGCTCCCTGTAAGACAGGCGCGGCGCGCGATGCGAGCCGGGCCGCCCCCGGTCAGCCGTCCGCCAACGCCTGCTCGATGCGCTGCATGACGCCGTCGTCCAGGGAATCCACGGCCGTCATGGCCTGCAGGTTCTGTTCCAGTTGCCTGCGCTTGCTGGCGCCGAGCATGACGGTGGACACGTGCGGGTTCTTCAGGCACCAGGCGATTGCCATCTGCGCGGGCGGGATGCCGAGATCGGCGGCGATCGGCAGCAGGCGCGCCACGGCGGCGTGCCTGTCGCGGTCGCCCATCATCTGCTCGCGCAGCCATTCGTAGCCGGGTTGCGCGGCACGCGAGCCTTCGGGAACGCCCCCGGCGTACTTGCCGGTCAGCAGGCCCGAGGCCAGCGGGGACCAGACCGTGGTGCCCATGCCGAACTCCTCGTACAGCGGGGCGTATTCGCGCTCCACCCGTTCGCGGTGCAGCAGGTTGTACTGCGGCTGCTCCATGCTCGGCGCATGCAGGTGATGGCGCGCGGCCACGGCATGCGCCTCGCGGATGTGTCCGGCCGGCCATTCGGAGGTGCCCCAGTACAGCACCTTGCCCTGGCGGACCAGGGTGTCCATGGCCCACACCGTTTCCTCGACCGGCGTGTCCTCGTCCGGACGGTGGCAGAAGTAAAGGTCGAGGTAGTCCACGCGCAAGCGCCTGAGCGCCTGCTCGCAGGCCTCGACGACATGCTTGCGCGACAGCCCGCACTGGGTGGGCGCGGGATCGGTCACCGCGCCGAAGTACACCTTGCTGGACACGCACCAGCTGTCGCGCGGCCAGCCCAGCTCGGCCAGCGCACGGCCCATGACGCGCTCGGCGTCGCCGGCGGCGTAGGTCTCGGCGTTGTCGAAATAATTGACGCCATGGTCGCGCGCCAGGGCCAGCATCTCGCGCGCGGCGGAGGCATCCACCTGGCGGCCGAACGTGACCCAGGCACCGTAGGAAAGGGCGGACAGCTTCAGGCCGCTGCGGCCGAGCCGGCGATATTGCATGACGGGCTCCTCGACTCCAAAGCCCCAGTATGGACCCGGCCACCGTAACCTGCGGTCAACGAATGCGACGATCGGCTGCCGTCCGGGTACGGAAAAAGCAGCGGCGCCCTGCGGCGTCATGCGCGGGCACGAAAAACGGCGCCATCGGCGCCGTTCGGAATGTCTGCCGCATTGGTCGGGGCGGCGAGATTCGAACTCGCGACCCCTACAACCCCATTGTAGTGCGCTACCAGGCTGCGCTACGCCCCGACGGGCGGCAAAACGAGGACGCATTCTAGCAGGTTTTGCCGCCGGGCCCAGCCCGTCGGGCAAGTTTTTCATGCATCCGGACCCGCCCATCCCTGGCCGCGGCGACAACATGAAGGCGCCTGCCCGGGATCATTCACATGCACCGGCGCCACGCGCGATAATGGAGGCATGAACGAGACCGCCACCGCCAGCGCCGCCGAGGCGCAGGAAGCCATCACCGACGAATTCGCCTTTTTCGACGACTGGACCGAACGCTACCAGTACCTGATCGACCTCGGGCGCCAGCTTCCCGAGTTTCCGGAGGCGCTCAAGGATGAAAGCCACCGCGTGCACGGCTGCCAGTCCCAGGTCTGGCTGGTACCCGACGGCAACGCGGAGCGCATGACCTTCCGGGCCACCAGCGACTCGGCCATCGTCTCCGGCCTGATCGCGCTGGTCCTGCGCGTGTATTCGGGACGCTCGGCCCGCGAAATCCTCGACACCGAGCCCACCTACATCCAGTCCATCGGCCTGGCCAAGCACCTGTCGCCGACGCGCTCGAACGGGCTTGCGGCGATGCTCCAGAAACTCAAGGGTCACGCCGCGCAGGCCCTGCGGGACCGGCAGTCCGGCAAAAAACCGTAGGGCGGGCACTGCCCGCCATGCAAGGTGCGTGCATGCGCGGGGTATTCGGCCGCCGACCAAAAGGCCCCGCACGCGGCGGGGCCTTTTCCTCCGTCCGGGTGAAGGCCGTCCTCAGTCGCCCATCTGCTTCTGCAGGTGTTCGCGGCGCTCCTGCGCATCCAGCGACAAGGTGGCGATGGGGCGCGCGTCGAGGCGCTTCAGGCCGATTTCCTCGTCGGTTTCGTCGCAATAGCCGTAGCTGCCTTCCTCGATGCGGCGCAGGGCCTTGTCGATCTTGCCGATCAGCTTGCGGTAGCGGTCGCGGGTGCGCAGTTCCAGCGAGTTTTCGGTCTCGCGGGTGGCGCGCTCGGCTTCGTCGCCGACATCGCGGACTTCATCGCGCAGGTTGTCCATGGTCTGGCGCGACTCCTCCACCAGCTGCTCGCGCCAGTCACGCAGTTTCTGGCGGAAATAGGCCAGATGGCGCGGGTTCATGTATTCCTCCTTGTCGGAGGGGCGGTAACCGTCGGGCAACTCGATGGTGACCGAGGTGGGCAGCGCGTAGCGCCCGTCTTCCTTGGTGACGCCGGGTTCGTTGTGGGGTGCGACTATGGCCATGCGTTGGGTCGGGGTCTTCTTCTTGGGTGGGGAACGACGTGCTCCGGTCGAGGCCTTCCGGGAACCTGCGGCGCCCTTGGACGCCTTGGAACGGGTCGCCTTGCCGGAGCCGGAACGGGACGCGGCGGCCGGTTTGGCAGCCGATTTGCCGGCCGCCTTGCGAGGGGCGGCGGTTTTCCTGCTTGCGGATTTCTTGGCCGGGGCCTTTCCGGCCGCGGTTTTCTTCTTGCCGGTGGTTTTCCGGGCCGGCGCCTTCTTGGCCGGGGCCTTCTTGCCCGGCGCCTTCCTGGCCGGGGTCTTCTTGCCGGCGGTCTTCTTGCCGGCGGTCTTCTTGCTTGCAGTCTTCCTGGTCACGGACTTTTTGGTCGCGGTCTTCTTCGCCGTGGACTTCCGGGCCGAAGTCTTCTTGGCCGAACTCTTCTTGGCCGTGGACTTCTTGGCCGTGGTCTTCCTGCTCGCGGTCTTGCGGCTGGCGGCCTTCTTCGCGGCGGCCGTCTTCTTCGCGGCCGGCTTGCGCGCCGCAGCCTTCTTGCTGGCGGACGCCTTCCTGGCGGCCGCGGATTTCTTCGTCACCTTCGCACGCGTCGAGGACTTTCTCGCGGCCGGCTTGCGAGCCGTCGCCTTGCTGCCGGCGGCCTTCTTGCGCGCCGTGCCCGCGGTCTTCGCAGCCGTCGTCTTTTTCGCCGGCCTGGTCCTGGACGCGGCCGGCTTCGACTTCTTGGTCTTGGCAGTTGTGCTCTTGGCCACGGTTTTCCCTCCTCGCCCGAACGGCTGTGGTTGTGCGCCTTGATCTTGCCCTGGTCCGCCGTTGTCGATCGGCGGTTGGCTGTTATAGCCTGTAACTCTGACACCGGCAACCCCCGCTTGCAATGCCCCCGCGAAGGGCATGGACACGCCCCCCGCCATGACACGCCTGATCCTGTTCCTGCTGGCTTGCTACAAGCGCCTGTTGAGCCCGTTCCTCGGCCAGCGTTGCCGTTTCCACCCCACCTGCTCGACCTACGCGCGCATCGCCGTGGCGCGCTTCGGACCCTGGCGCGGCGGGGTGCTGGCGCTGTGGCGGCTGTTGCGCTGCCAGCCCCTGTGCGAAGGCGGCAACGACCCGGTTCCGGAGACATTCGTGCTGGCGCGGTGCCATTCGCACGCGGGCGAGGATCCGCACCGCTCCTGAGGGAGCCCCCGGTTTTCCGCGGGAGCGGCTATGGCCCGGCGGCATCCAGCCGACGGCATCCGCGCGTGTCCACGCGGGCCAGCAGGTCGGCCACGCGCCCCTTGCCCGGTACCTCCGCCGTCGCGGCGATGTCGGCCAGCGGAAGCAGCACGAAGGCACGCTCGGCCAGGCGCGGATGCGGAATCTGCAACCGGCCGTCGTCGTGTTGCTCGTGGCCGTACATCAGCAGGTCCAGGTCCAGCACGCGCGGCCCCCAGCGTTGGCCGTCACGCGTGCGACCGGCACGCGATTCCAGTGCCTGCAGCGCCTCCAGCAGGGCCTGCGCATCCAGCCCGGTTTCCACGCCGGCGACGGCATTGACGAAGGCCGGCTGCTCGGTCACGCCCCACGGCGGCGTGAGGTAGAGCGGCGAGCGGGCCGTGACCCGCGTGCGTTCCAGCGTGTCGAGGGCACGGATGGCGGCTTCCACCTGCTTGCGCGGATGGTCCAGGTTGGCGCCCAGCGCGATGTAGGCCTGCACGCCGCGCACTCATTCACCCGCCCCGGGACCGGGATGGCCGTTGCGGCGCCGCCGGCGGCGTCCGCCGCGCCGCCGGCCCCGGCGGCTTCCGGCAGCCGGCGTGTCCTTGGCGGCGCCCGCCCCGGCGCCGGCCTTGCCGCCGAGCTCGGCCGCCAGCTGGTCGGCCGGCAGTTCCTGGGCGCGGGTCCACCACTGGCCGAGTTCCCGCATCTCGTCCGACTCGGCGGCGCGCAGCAGCAGGAAATCGTAGGCGGCGCGGAAGCGCGGGTGTTCCAGCAGGCGGAAGGTGCGCTTGCGGGTGCGCCGGGCAAAACGCGGCTGCAGCATCCAGATCTCTTCCATGGCGCACGTGAACCGCCGCGGGATGGTCACGTGCCGGGCCTGCTCGGCCACGACCCGGTGGCCGGCGCGCTGCCAGGCCAGCGAGGGCTCCATGCCTTCGGCGATGAAAGCCTCGACACGCTCGCGCACCTCGCCCCACAACAGCACCGCGAACAGGAACGCCGGCGTGACCGGGCGGTCCTCGGCCACGCGCCGGTCGGTGTTGGCCAGGCCCTGCTCGATCATCTCGCGCAAGGCCGGGTCGCCCTTCTCCAGCTGGCGCACGGTGGCCGGGAACAGGGTCTTGAGCAGGTCCAGCCGTTCCAGCATCCGGAAGCTGTCGGCCGCGCGGCCGGCCATGAACAGCTTCAGCGATTCGTCGAACAGGCGCGCCGGCGCGGCTTCGGCGAGCAGCCCGGAAAGCTGCGCAAACGGTGCCCTGGCCGCTGCATCGATGTCGAAACCGAGCTTGGCCGCCAGGCGCGCGGCACGCAGCATGCGTACCGGATCCTCGCGGTAACGCTGCTCCGGGTCGCCGATCAGGCGCAGCACGCGGTCGTCCAGGTCCTGCATGCCGCCGACGTAGTCGATCACGCTGAAGTCGGCGATGTCGTAATACAAGGCGTTGACGCGGAAGTCGCGGCGCAGCGCGTCCTCCTCGATGCTGCCCCAGACGTTGTCGCGCACCAGGCGGCCGTCGACCACGCGCCGCGCGTCGCCGTCCTCGCCGTTGCCGTCGCCGAAACCGCGGAACGTGGCCACCTCGACGATCTCGCGCCCGAACATGACGTGCGCCAGGCGGAAGCGGCGGCCGATCAGGCGGCAGTTGCGGAACAGGCGCCTGACCTCGTCCGGCGTGGCATCGGTGGCCACGTCGAAATCCTTGGGCTTGATGCCCAGCAGCAGGTCGCGTACCGCACCGCCCACCAGGCAGGCGCGGAAACCCGCGTCGTTGAGGCGATACAGCACGCGCAAGGCGCCCTTGCTGATGTGCTTGCGTGACAGATGGTGCGCGGAGCGCGGAATGATGCGCGGCTCCGGCAGCGTGTCGGCTGTCCCTGGTTTCTGGTTCAAGCGGATCGGGTCCTCAACTTTGGTGGCGCCGCGGAAGCTCCGGCAGGGCTTTCCCGGGCGTTGCCGCGCGTGACAATTCCGTTATACTACCGCGCCTCAAGCGAATACGCTCCCTTCGTCTAGCGGTTAGGACATCGCCCTCTCAAGGCGGTAACACGAGTTCGAGTCTCGTAGGGAGCGCCATTTTTGTGCGATCGTGCATGATCGCCGAACGCGGGATGGCGGCAGCGGGCTTGCATTTGGTTTCGCTTCGCATGGATATCAATGGCGGCTCGTAGCTGCACCCTGTGTTTGTGCGATCGTCCATGATCGCCTCGAGTTGACGGTCGTGGCATGCCATGTCGCCACCGGCTTCGCAAAGGAACCAGAAGCGGCCATCCATGGCCGCACTTCAAACAAAAGCGTCGCACCATAAAGTATCCGTGTCATGACCTTTGTTGTTACTGACAACTGCATCAAGTGCAAGTACACCGACTGCGTCGAGGTATGTCCGGTGGACGCCTTCCACGAAGGCCCCAACTTCCTGGCCATCGACCCGGACGAGTGCATCGACTGCACGCTGTGCGAGCCCGAATGCCCGGCCAACGCCATCTTTCCCGAGGACGATGTCCCGGCCGGGCAGGAACACTTCACGCCGCTCAACGCCGAACTGGCCAAGGCCTGGCCGGTGCTGACCGAGCGCAAGGACGCACCGGCGGATGCCGCCGAATGGGATGGCAAACCGAACAAGCTGCCGCTCCTGGAACGCTGAGCGGGCAACGCGACACCATCGAAAACGCCGCCTCCGGGGCGGCGTTTTCATTGCGCGGGCCCGCCGCCGTCATCCGCCGAGGCGGCCGCTCAACCCGCTGATCACGTGCGCCGCCTGCTGCGGGTCGCCGCTGGCGCTGACCGTGCTGCCGCCGCCCCGGGCCGGCGCCACCTGGATGGTCACCGTGGACGTGCCCTGCCCCGAACCGAGCTTGCCGGAGGAGGACGTGGTGGCGTCATCCCCGGACGCCTGCATGTTGCTGAAATGCTTTTGCAGGAAACCCTGCGACGAGCCCAGCTCGGGCCCCTTGCCCATGCTCACCTGGTAGGTGTGCCGGACCGGGTCCTGCGCGGTCACCGTGCCCAGGCCGCCCTGCTGCAACGCCAGCCCGACCCGCTTGAAGGCCGTGTCCACGTCGCCGGACAGGTGCATCCGGGTCGCATTGGCCAGCGTCGTCTCGGGGGCCGGGGACGTCGACGCCTGGCCGGACGTGTCCGTCGGCGGCGGGATCGTCAGTGCCGCGGCCGTGGACGGACGATCCATTTCCGGCGGTATCTGCAACGGGTTTTCCTGCTTGGCCTTCTTCCAGGCATGCTGCGCGCGGAACATGCCGCAGCCGGACAGCACCAATGTCGACACGATCAGGGCAATCAATAGCTTTTTCATGAAATGAAGTGTATCCGTATGGGGAAATGGGTTCACGCCGTCGCGGCATCGGGCGACAGCGCGGTCAGGGCCGCGCGCAGTCCGGCGCGCGCCGTGTCGTCCGCCAGCTCGAACAGCGGCGAGCGCAGGCTGCCGTCGCCGAAACCGAGCATGGCCAGGCCGGCCTTGACCGGAATCGGGTTGGGCGCGCAGGCCAGCGCATCGAGCAACGGCTGCAGTGCCGCCAGGTGGCCCGCCGTGGCTTCCCTGTCGCCGGCACGGGCCGCGTCGCACAAGCGGCGAAACGGCCGCGGCACCAGGTTGGCCACCACCGAGACCGTGCCGCCGGCACCGGCCAGCATGGCCTCGCCGGCAGTGCAGTCGTCACCCGAAAGATAGACGAAATCCGGGCCCGCAAGTTCCGCCAGGGCGCGAATGCGCGCGGCGTCGCCGACCGCTTCCTTGATGCCGATGATGGCCGGATGCCCGCGCAGGGCGGCCACGGTTTCCGGCGTCATGTCGCAGGCGGTGCGCGAAGGCACGTTGTAGGCGACCACGGGCAGGCCGCCGTGGTCGGCGATCTCCAGGAAGTGCCGGCGCAGGCCGTCCTGGGTCGGGCGCACGTAGTACGGCGTCACCACCAGGGCCGCGTCGGCTCCCAGCGAGGCGGCATGGCGCGTCATCGCCAGCGTCCCGGCCGTGCCGGCCTCGCCGGTGCCGGCCACCACCGGCACCCGGCCGTCGACACGCTCGACGGCGAACGCCAGCAGCCGCGAGTACTCCTCGTGCGTCAGGAAATGCGCCTCGCCGGTGGACCCGGCCACCACCAGCACCTGGGTGCCGCCCTCGACCTGATACTCGATCAGGCGTCCGAAGGCGTCCAGGTCCGGTTCGCCGGCGGCCTTGAACGGCGTGGCGATGGCGCACATGCTTCCGGTCAGATTCAAGGCAACCTCGTCGATCGTGCCACGGTTGGCAGATTGCCAACTTTAACAGCCACGGCGTCGTCCACAAGTCCCGGGCACGGCGCGGCCGCCGCGCTTGCGGGTCTCTGCCGCGGGCCGGTAAGCTGGCACCAAGCGGCTTTCCATGCCACGGCATGCCCGGCCGCCGGACACGGATTCCCGCCTGACGGATACCCCGGGTACACACCACCTTGAACCAGCCCCCATCGCAGCGCCCCGGCAACGACAACCACCTGCTCGTGCAGAGCCTTTCGCCGGTCGCGCAATCGCCCCTGCTCGCCCTGACCCGGCGCATCGCCGACTGCGGTTGCAACCTGGCCGACGCGCGCGTGTCCACGCTGGGAGACGATGTCTCGCTGGTGCTCATGGCCCGCGGCCCCTGGGACGCCATCGCCAAGCTGGAATCCTCGCTGGCGCGCATGGCGCGCGACGACGCGGGGCTGCACCTGGCCTGGTACCGCAGCCAGCCGCGCAGCGCGCAAAGCCACCTGCTGCCCTACATCGTGGAAATCATCTCCGCCGACCGCAACGGCGTGCTGGCCGAGGTGGTGGAGTTTTTCTCGCGCCGCGGCATCAGCGTCGAGCAACTGACCTCGATGCGCTACCAGGCCATGCAGACCGGCGCCGAGATGTTCCAGGCGCAAATCACCATCGGCATCCCGGCCAACAACCACATCGCCGCCCTGCGCGACGATTTCCTCGAACTTTGCGACAGCCTCAACCTCGACGCCATCATGGATCCGGTGAAGTTCTGACAGGTGACACATGATCGAAATCGGCAAACCCGCTCCCCGGCTCAAGGGCACCACCACCGACGGCAGCGAACTGTCGCTCGCCGCGCTCAAGGGCCAGTGGGTGGTGGTGTATTTCTACCCGAAGGACAACACCCCCGGCTGCACCAGCGAAGCCGGGGATTTCCGCGACCTGCACAGGCAGTTCGCCAAGCGCAACGCGACCGTCATCGGCGTCTCGCGCGATTCGGTGAAGTCGCACCGGAACTTCACCGCCAGGCACGAGCTGCCCTTCCCGCTGGTCGCCGACACCGACGAGACGTGGTGCAAGGCCTTCGACGTGATCCACGAAAAGAAGCTCTACGGCAAGGTCCACCTGGGCATCGTGCGCAGCACCTTCCTGATCGATCCGAAAGGCAGGCTCGCCGCCGAATGGCGCAAGGTGAAAGTGCCGGGCCACGCGCAGGCCGTGCTCGACGCCATCGCACCATGACCACCACCCCGTCCCGTCCGTGCCGGCCGGCGCCACGCGTGCCGGCCGGTTCCCGCAACACGCAACAGCGAGGCAATCGCGCATGACCCCCGGCGGTTCCGGCAAACGCACCTACGCCCTGGACACCAACGTACTGCTGCACGACCCCACCTGCCTGTTCCGCTTCGAGGAACACGACATCTTCATTCCCATGACGGTGCTCGAGGAACTGGACCAGAAAAAGAGCGGCGGCTCGGAAGTCGCGCGCAACGCGCGCCAGGTCAGCCGCTTCCTCAACGAGCTGATCGAGGGCACCGACGGGCGCGGCATCGACGACGGCCTGGAACTGGTCGACCCGCAGGGCCTGGACCTGCATCGCGGCGACGTCCGCGGCCGGCTCTACTTCCAGCAGCACAACGGCCACGGCCATGCCCGCGCCGACAACCGCATCCTCGCCTCGGTGCTGGAATACCGCGAACAGCACCCGGACACGCCGGTGATCCTGGTCACCAAGGACATCAACCTGCGCATCAAGGCCACCATCGACGGCCTGGATGCCGAGGACTACGAAAACGACCGCGCGCTGGACGATTTCGCCCTGCTCTACACCGGCTCGACGGAGCTGCCGGCCGACTTCTGGGACCGCCACCCGGCGCTGCGCTCGTGGAACGAGCACGGCCATGCCTGGTACGAACTCGAGCCCGGCGAGGACGACCGCTGGCATCCCAACCAGTGCCTGTACCTGCCGGGCGAGAACAGCGTCGAACTGCGCGTGGCCGACGTGGCCGAAAACCAGGCCCGGCTGGTCATGCTGGACGACCACACCCAGCCCAACCACGGCGTCTGGGGCATCACCGCGCGCAACCGCGAACAGAACTTCGCCCTCAACGTGCTGCTGGACCCGGACATCGACTTCGTCACCCTGCTCGGCACCGCCGGCACCGGCAAGACCCTGCTCAGCCTCGCCGCCGGGCTGGCCCAGGTGATGGACGACAAGCGCTACCGCGAAATCATCATGACCCGCGCCACCGTCTCGGTCGGCGAGGACATCGGCTTTCTGCCCGGCACCGAGGAAGAAAAGATGACGCCGTGGATGGGCGCGCTCACCGACAACCTGGAAGTGCTGGCCGGCGACATCGACAGCGACAAGTGGGGCCGCGAGGCCACCAACGACCTGCTCGCCTCGCGCATCAAGATCCGCTCGCTCAACTTCATGCGCGGGCGCACCTTCCTCAACCGCTACCTGATCATCGACGAGGCGCAGAACCTCACCTCCAAGCAGATGAAGACCCTGATCACGCGCGCCGGCCCCGGCACCAAGATCGTGTGCCTGGGCAACGTCGAGCAGATCGACACGCCCTACCTCACCGAGACCACCTCCGGCCTGACCTACGCCGTGGACCGGTTCAAGGACTGGCCGCACGCCGCGCACATCACGCTGCGCCGCGGCGAGCGTTCGCGCCTGGCGGATTTCGCCTCCGAGGCCATGTGACACCGCGGGCGCGGCGGCGCGGCCGGCACTACAATGCCGGCATGCGTTCCGATCGCGTCCGCCTGTTCCAGACCCTGCCGCACAACTGCGGCTATTATGCCGACCGGGTGGCGCAGAACTTGGTCATCGACCCGGCCGCGCCGCAGCTCGACCGCATCTACGCGCAAGCCCTGGCGCAGGGGTTCCGGCGCGCCGGCGGGCACCTCTACCGGCCGCGCTGCATCGGATGCCGGGCATGCAGGCCGTGCCGCCTTCCCGTCGAGCATTTCCGTCCCGACCGCAGCCAGCGCCGTTGCCGCGCGCGCAACGCCGACCTGGCCGTCACGCAAACCGACCCCGGCTACAGCGCGGAACGGCACCGGCTGTACCGCCGCTACCTCGAAACCCGCCATCCCGGCGGCGGCATGGACGGTGCCGACGCGGGGGACTTCCGCCATTTCCTGGTCGCGCCCTGGAGCACCACCCGGTTCCTGGAACTGCGCCTGCACGGACGCCTGCTGGGCGTGGCCGTCACCGACGTCACGCCGGCCGGCCTGTCCGCGGTGTACACGTTCTTCGATCCCGCGCAGCGCAGCCGCGGCCTGGGCACCTTCGCCATCCTCGCCCAGCTCGACTGGGCGCGGCGCCTGGCGCTGCCGCACCTGTATCTCGGCTACTGGATCGACGGCCATCCCAAGATGGACTACAAGCGCCGCTTCCGGCCCGCCGAAGTGCTCGGCGAACGCGGCTGGACGCCGCTGGCGCCGGACACGACCGCCCGCGCCTGAAAAACATCATCCCGGCCCGGCCGGGGACCGCGGCGCCGCGCCGCGCGCGGGGGCCTGCGACGGATACGGGAACAGGTCCACCAGCGGCACCGACAGGCCGTCGTCGCCGACCACGCGGCAGTGCGTGCGATCGAGCTGGCGCGGGTCCTCGAGCCCGCAACTGTGCGCGATGGTGACCACCTCGTGCATCAAATTGGTGGCGTAGTGGCACACGCGCTCGGACTTGTCGCTGACCACCAGGCCGCGTTGCAGCCTGGGGTTCTGCGTGGTGATCCCGGTCGGGCAGGTGTCGCGGTTGCACTGCAGCGACTGGATGCAGCCCA
The DNA here is from genome assembly GCA_964496295.1 of uncultured Rhodanobacteraceae bacterium. Lineage (GTDB taxonomy): Bacteria > Pseudomonadota > Gammaproteobacteria > Xanthomonadales > Rhodanobacteraceae > Oleiagrimonas. The sequence goes on from CAZBZD010000003.1 coordinate 15,914, forward strand.
GCGCGAACATGAAGCCGCGCGCGGAATTGACGAAGTCGGCGCCCATCGACAGGGCCCAGGCCACGTCGTAGGCGGTGATGCGCTTGCCCGAGCAGATCACCTTGATGCGGTCGCGCAGGCCGCGCTTGGCCAGCAGGTCGACCAGCGCCGGCAACGCCTCGTGCAGCGGCAGACCCACGCCTTCCATCAAGGTCTGCGGCGCCGCGCCGGTACCGCCCTCGGAACCGTCGACGATGATGAAATCGGGAGCGCTCTCGATGCCGCGCTGGTCGATCACGTCGCACATTTCGTCGATCCACTCCATGCCGCCGAACACCGCCTTGAAGCCCGTGGGCTTGCCGGTGACCTCGCGCACGTGGTTGATGAAGTCGATCAGCTCCGCGACGTTGCCGATGTCGGTGTGGCGGTTGGGGCTCTGCGAATCCAGGCCCGCCGGGATGCCGCGGATGGCCGCGATTTCCTCGGTCACCTTCTTGCCCGGCAGCAGGCCGCCCATGCCGGGCTTGGCGCCCTGCCCCAGCTTGACGCTGACCATCTTCACTTCCTTGTGCGCGCACACGGCGCGGAGCTTGTCGTCGTCCAGCCGGCCGTCGTCGGTGCGCACGCCGTACTTGGCCGTGCCGATCTCGAACACCAGGTCGCAACCACCCTCCAGGTGGTACGGCGCCAGCCCGCCCTCGCCGGTATCCAGCCAGATGCCGGCCTTGGCCGCGCCGCGCGACAAGGCGCGCACCGCCGGCGCCGACAGGGCGCCGAAGCTCATCGCCGAGATGTTGAAGAACGCCGCGTGCGAGTACGGCTCGCGCGCGTGCGGCCCGATGACCACCGGCTTGGGCTCGTGGTCCTTCACGGCCAGCGCCGGGAAGGCCGCGTTGACGAAAAACGGCACGCCCTCCTTGCGCAGGTCGCGGGTGGAACCGAAGCCGCGCGTGGTGTCGGCATCCTTGGCCGCGCGGTAGACCCAGGTGCGGTCGGCACGGTTGAAGGGCAGCTCCTCGCGGTCGTTGGAATACAGGTACTGGCGGAAAAACTCGCCCAGGTGCAGGAACCAGTAGCGGAAATGCCCGATCAGGGGGAAATTGCGCAACACCGAATTGCCGGTCTGGTTGCGGTCGACCACCCAGGCCACCGCCAGGAACACCAGCGTCAGCGCCAGCACCAGCACGAAGGCGGTCGCCACCACCTCCACCAGCACGATCAACCAATGCGAAAAGCCTGCCGTTTGCATGGGACATCGATCCTCGGGTAACCACGAAGAACCATTCTAGCCATACCCGGAGCGGCCATCAGGGAGGCAGCCGGCAAACCGTCACGGCGGACCGGAACGCCGGTGCTCCGCGCGCCGCGGGCGCCCCAGCGCGATGCCCAGCGCGACCCAGCCGACGACGAAGGCCACGCCGCCCGCAGGCGTCGCGAAACCGACCGCCCGCGGCGCACCCAGCGCCAGCGCGTACAGGCTGCCGCAAAAGAGCACGATGCCGGCGGCAAAGGCCCACGCCGCCACGCCGCGCGAGCGGCCGCCGCCGGCCGACAGCGCGACCAGTCCCAGCGCCAGCACGTGCCAGAACTGGAAGCGCACCGCCGTGCGCCAGACCGCGACGTCCCGCGCGGCGGCCACTTCGGACAAGCCGTGCGCCCCGTAGGCGCCCAGCAGCACGGCGCTGGCGCCGGCCAGGGCGATCGTCGCGGGCAAGGCATATTGTCGCATGACGGACTCCGGCGACACGGGCGGGCGGACGTTGACGTATGCTTTCATCATGACATACCGAGCACGCATCCGACGGCTCCTGTCCGCCCTGCTGCTGGGCGGCGCCATGCTCGCCCTGGCCGGCTGCTCCGGCCAGCCCGAGCTGCACTGGAACCTCAACACCAGCGTCCGCGGCCACCTGCCCGACCTGCAGTTCAGCCTCGTCGACGGCAATGGGCAACAGGTCACGGCAAAGGCGTTCCGCGGCAAGGTCGCGATCCTGTACTTCGGCTACACCCACTGCCCGGACGTGTGCCCGCTGACCCTGGCCCATCTGCACGTGATGATGCAGGAACTGGGCCCGCTGGCCGAGGACGCGCGCATCCTGTTCGTCAGCGTGGACCCGGCCCGCGACACGCCCGAGGTCCTGCACCGCTACGTCAAGGCCTTCGACAAGCATGCCGTGGGCCTGACCGGCAGCGAGAAGCAGATCCGCGGCCTGGCCAAGCGCTACCGCGTGGCCTTCACCAGGGGCCCGACCAACGCGCACGGCGGCTACGAGGTCAACCACAGCTCGGCGATCTACGTATTCGACGGCAAGGGCCGCGCCCGGCTGCTGGCCACGCCGACCGACACGCCCGCCGACATCGCCCACGACGTGCGCCAGCTGATTTCACTGGAGCAGGCCTCGTGAAACCGTGGACCGCACTCGCCCTCGGCCTGGCACTGGCGGCAACCGGCAGCGTCGCCCCGGCCGCCGCGCCACCCGCCCCGCAGGTCGAGGTCGGCCATGCCTGGATCCGGGTCCTGCCCGGTACCCTGCCGGCCGGCGGCTATGCCGAGATCCGCAACAACGGCGACGCGCCGCGCGCGCTGGTCGGCGCCAGCAGCCCGGCCTACCGGCACGTGATGCTGCACCGGAGCGTCCGGCAGGACGGCATGTCGCACATGCGCAGGGTCGACAAGCTGCCGTTGCCCGCCCACGCCACGGTGAAGCTGGCACCCGGCGGCTACCACCTGATGCTCATGCAGGCCACGCACGCGGTCGAACCCGGCGACAAGGTGCCGATCACGCTGCGTTTTGCCGACGGCGCCACGTTGCAGGTGACTTTCACGGCCCGGCCCGCCAACGCGACCGGCGACGGCCCGCACTGAACCGGCGCCGCGAGCGGCGCGTCCCGGTCACGCCTCGTGCGGGTTTTCACCGCGCAGCGGCGCCCGTGGCCGGCGCCGCTGCGGCAGGCGTCCGCGCGCGGACAGCAGGATCCAGTGGCGAACGGCCACCAGCGCCGCCAGCGCGCTCATCATCGCGCTCGGAATCCACAGGATGATGCCGCCGATATGCTGCGACTCGAGCGAGCTGATGCCCGAAAACGCCCGCCCGCACAGGTCGTAGATGGGGTACAGGTCGTGCCGGGTGAAGGTCATGTAGGCGCCCGCCAGGATCTGCGGCAGGGCCACGAACAACGGCACCAGGACGCGCCAGCCCGGCGCCAGGCGCGCCGGCGGGCTGGGCCGGCGATCCAGGACGATCCACCAGAACAGCAGGCCGTCGACGGTGACCGACCAGTTCATCACGCGATACCACTGCCAGTCCAGCATGGCCACGAAATGCACCGGCGGCCACAGCCAGAACAGGATGATGCCGAAGAAAACGAACGACGCCACCACCGGATTGAGCAGCACGTCGAAGAAAAAGCGTACCGGCGCGCTGTGCATCACCGGGTTCCAGAGGTGCGTGCGCAGCTTCAGCGGCATCCCGGCGCGCAAGGTCATTCCCGGCACCGAAAGCACGATCAGGAACGGCCCCATGTGATGCAGCACCAGGTGTTGCAGGCGGTGCATGAAGAACTCGCGCTGGGCGTAGTAGTCCCAGTGCGTCTGCAGCATCACGTAGATCAGCACCAGCCCGACCCAGAAACTCGCCTGCCGCCACGGCCCCGGCGGCCGACTGCGCGCCCCGCGCAGGTAGAGCAGCGCCGTCGCCACGACCAGGACGATCGTGGTGGGGGAAAATTCCCAGGGGGTCAGCCAGGCGAGCGGGTTCATGACCGGACCATTAAAGCAGAGCCGGCCGCGGCCGCGACGCCCGCGTCGGCGAATGTGCGCATATGCCGCAGTGTCAGGCGCCCCGGCGGCCGCGGCCGCGACGGGTGCGCCAGGCGCCGTAGCCGACGCCGATCAGGGCCAGCAGCAACGGAACCAGCAGGATGTTGACCAGCTTCAGGCGCACCCCGAGGGCGTCGATCTCGGCGTTGAGCTGGTGCTGGACCTCGCGCAACTGCTTGCGGATGGCCAGCTTGCGCTTGAGGTTGCGGTCCAGTTCCTCGCGCTGCTCGCTGTCGCCCGATGCCGCGTTGGCCTTGCCCGGCTGCAGCTTGGCCAGCCGCTTTTCGGTCGCGATCAGCTCCTGCTCCAGCTCGCGCTCCTTGATGCGGAATTTCTCGTCCGCCGCGCGGCGCATGGCCTCGACCCGCGTGAAGGGCCGCTGCGAGGTGGCGCGGCCGCGGATGGAAATGAGCGCCGACGAACCGCTCAGGTAGTCGATGATGTTGGTGACGAAGTCGCCGTTGCCGGCAAAGGCGCTCAGCAGCGTCTCGCCCAGGAACGGGGTGGGCTGCACCCACATGCGGTTGGACAGGATGTCGGTATCGGCGACCAGGATGATCTCGTTGGGCCTGGCGGCCTGCTTGAGGACGTCCTTGCCCTCCAGGCCGGGAAACGCGGTATGGAACACCCCGCGCAGGCGCGCGGCGATCACGTAATGCTCGTCGCCGGGCTCGTAGTTTTCGAACAACGCGGTCGGGTCCACCGTCAGGCGCACGCGCCGGGCCGGCACCACCATGGCGTCGCCGCTGGTCTGCACCAGCGGTTCCAGGCGCGAATCGGTGTGCGGCGCCAGCTCGAAGAAGCCGCTGCTGGACACGTTGATGTTGCGCAGGCTGGCGGTGATCACGTCGTGGTGGTTGATGTTGCCCGCGGTCAGGCCGAGCATGGCCGGGTGGCGCACCGGCGTGGAAGAACCGGCCATGGCGATGGACAACGCGCGGGAGCGGTCCAGCACGACCTTGCCGGGGTCGAACTCGACGCCCCAGGCCTTGAACAGCTTCGGCAGGTCGGAATGGCTGCCGGCGATGCTGCCGGCCACGGCCCCCACCGGCAGGGCGTCCATTTCCGCGTCGGGATCGACGAACACCACCAGGTGCCCGCCGTGCAGCACGTACTGGTCGATGGCGTGCAGGGCATCCGCCGGCAGGTTCTTCGGATGAATGACCAGCAGCGTCCTGACGTCCTCGCCGATGCGCTCGACCCTGGCCGCATCCAGCATGTGGATGTCGAACAGCTGGTGCAGCTGGCGCATCACCGCCCACGGCGGCGAACTGGTCACCGCGTCGCCGTCGATCGGCAGGCTGCTGATGATGTCCACGCGCGGCTTGTGCCGCATGTCCAGCTCGTACAGCAGCTTGGCGATGTTGTATTCGAGGAAGGCCTCCTCGTTGGGATCGAAGAACGGGATCGACAGCTGCGTGCCGCGCACGTTGCGCCCGGCCAGGCCGAAAAAGACCCGCTCGCCGTTGCTGCCGCCCGGCATGGCGGTCAGGCCCGCGCCGAAGGCCCGGTCCTCGTTGTCGGAATAAGGCACCGGATCGACGATCTTGAGCCGGATCCGCCCGTGCGAGCGCGCGACCATTTCCTGCAGCATGTCGCGCACGCGCTGTTCGTAGTTGCGCAGCTTGGGCAGGTCGCGGGTGGCGTGGCTGGAAAAATACAGCGTCAGGTCGATCGGGGCGCCGAGCTGCCCGATGATCTTGAGCGTGCCCGGCGACAGGGTGTAGAGGCCGTCCTCGGTCAGGTCGATGCGCGGCGCGCGCGGCCACTGGCTGACCGCGATCACGGCCGCCACGAAAACCACCACCAGGCCGCACAGTGCCAGCGTGGCGAGGAAGGACCGACGTATCCCGGCGCGCAGCATGTCAGTTGGCCCTGCGCAGGTTGAGCATGACCACGCCGGCGACCAGCCAGAACACGATGCTGAGCACGAAATAGATCACGTCGCGCACATCCAGCACGCCGCGCGCGATGGCCGCGAAATGGTGCAGGAAGCTCAGGTCGGCCACGGCCTTGACCAGCGCCGGCGGCAATACCCCGGACGCGGCATCGAGCACCAGCGGCTGCCCCGCCAGCAGCAGCGCGAAGCACACGGCGGCGGTGAGCACGAAGGCCACCACCTGGCTGCGTGTCAGCGTGGACAGGCAGCAGCCCACGGCAAGATAGACCCCGGCCATCAGCAGGCTGCCGAGGTAGCCGGCCAGGATGATGCCGTTGTCGGGGTTGCCCAGGTAATTGACGGTCAGCCAGATCGGAAAGGTCAGCGCCAGCGCCAGCGCGACGAAGATCCATGCGGCGAAAAACTTGCCCAGCACGGCCTGGGTCGAGGTGATCGGCAGCGTCAGCAGCAGCTCCAGGGTGCCACTCTTGCGCTCCTCGGCCCACTGCTGCATCGACAGGGCCGGCACCAGGAACAGGTACAGCCAGGGATGGAAGTCGAAAAACGGCTGCAGGTCCGCCTGGCCGCGCTCGTAGAAGTCGCCGAGGTAGAAGGTCAGCACGCCGGCCAGGATCAGGAAGATCACGCTGAACACCCAGGCCAGCGGCGTGACGAAATAGCTGCGCAATTCGCGCCGCATGACGGCGATCAGCGCGTTCACGGGCGTGCCTCCGCCTGCGTGGTGATGTGCCGGAACACCTCGTCGAGGCGGCCGCGCTCCAGTTGCAGCTCGAACAGCTCCAGCCCCTGTTCGCGCAGCAGCGACTGCACCGGCTCCAGGATCCGGCAGCCGGGGCGTGGAAACACGGTGACGCGACCGTCCAGCGGATCGACCTCCACCGACGACACCTCGGCCAGGCGCTCGAGCATGCGCCTGGCCACCCCGGCGCCGCGCGCGCTGAACGAGACGGCGCCGTGGTAGCGCGAGCGCTCCTCCAGCTCCGCCGGCGTGGCGTCGGCCAGCAGCCGGCCGTGGGCGATGATGACCACGCGGCTGCACAGGGCGTGCACTTCTTCCAGCAGGTGCGTGGATATCAGGATCGTGCGGTCGCGGGCCATGGCGTCGATCAGGGTCCGCACCTGGTGCTTCTGGTTGGGATCCAGGCCGTCGGTCGGCTCGTCCAGCATCAGCGCCGGCGGATCGTGGATGATCGCCTGCGCCAGCCCGACGCGGCGCCGGAAGCCCTTGGAAAGCGTGTCGATGGTCCGCCCGAGGACGCTTTCCAGTTGCAGCCGCTCGACCACGTCGCCGATGCGGGTCCAGGACACGTTGCCGCGGATGCCCCGCGCGCGGGCGACGAACGACAGGAACTCGCGGACCGTCATTTCGCCGTAGCTGGGTGCGCCTTCGGGCAGGTAGCCCAGCGCCCGGCGCGCTTCCAGCGGCTGCCGGCGCACGTCGAACCCGCACACGCGCGCGCTCCCCGAGGTCGGCGCCAGGAAGCCCGAGATCATGCGCATGGCCGTGGACTTGCCGGCGCCGTTGGGGCCGAGCAGGCCCAGCACCTGGCCCGGCTCCGCGCGCAGGCTCAGGTGATCCACCGCCGTGAGGGAGCCATATCGGCGGGTGAGCTGTTCGGTTTCAATCATCGCTCAAGTCCGACACATCATCGCCTGCCGGGCCGCATGGCCGCATCCGCCCGGGTCCCGGCCACTGTACCGCATGACGGGGCGCCGCATGACACCCGGGCGGCGTCCGAAAAAAAGCCCCCGCCGGTCCGACGGGGGCTTCGTCGCGCGCTCGAAGGCGGGCCGGTCAGTCCGCGCTGGCGGCGGGCGCCGGCGCGCTGGATGCGGTGGCCGGTGCACTGGCGGCGCTGGCCGGGGCGCTGGACGCGGCGGCCGGCGCCCACGGGTCGGCCGGTTCCAGCCCGGCGGCCTGCTCCGGCGTCTGCGCGGGGCCGTCCGAAATCGGCAGGTACACCTTGAAGGCCTGCTGGTCGTAGGCCACGTCCTCGCCGTTCGGGAACTTGCTCATGTAGGGCCGGGTCACCTTGTCGTAAAAGCGGCTCTTGTAGATGTCGAACGGATAGCCGTGGGTCATGGCATAGGCCTTCAGGCGCAGGCGGGTCGGCGGGATGCCGGCCGGCGAGCCGTACCACACGCCCTGCAGCGCCTTGCCGCCGAAGGCCAGCAGGCCGCGCACGTCGGCGGTGACGATCAGGCGGCCATGGTCGTCGCGCATGCCCTTGCCCGCCTCGGCAGCCTCGTCGCCGGCGGCACTGGAAGCGCTGGCCGGGGCCGCCGTGCTGGCGGCGTGGGCGCTGGACGAACCGGTGGCGGCATCCGCCGCGGACTCCGGCTCGTGCGCCACGGTCAGGTCGTAGCTCTTGCCGTTGATGGTCAGCGTGCTGCTGTCGATCGGGATGGCCACGTCGAAGGCGTAGTTCTCGTTGCCGTAGTTGGTGGTGAAGCGGATGCGCGGACCGGCCTGGTGCACGCCCAGCTTTTTCATTGCGGCCTCGATCTTGGCGACGGCCGCGTCGGTCGCGGTATCGACGTCGGTCAGGTTGCGCTTGGCCGAGGTGGACACCAGCAGGACCGGCATCTGCGGCGTCTGCACGACCTTGGGATCCAGGGCGCCGTAGGAAAGGTTGGGAATGGCCGCCAGCATGTCGCCGAAGTTCTTCAGGCTGTTCTGGATCAGGGCGTCGGGCGCGCCGTGGATGTACAGGCCGGCATAGCGGTTGACGAGATTCCAGCCGTATTCGACGTCATAGGCCCAGGTCACCTCGACCAGCTTCTGCGAGCGGCCGGTGCGCTGGAGCTGGATGGTGAACTTCTTGTCGGTGCCGTGCCAGTCGTTTTCCAGCGCCCACACGATGGTGGCGTGGCCCTGGATGTCGACCTGCCCGAAGCCGGGCTGGTCGGACACGATCGTGAGCTTGCCGTCGCTCACGTCGGGCTTGTCGCTGGTCCAGCTGACGCTGGCGCCCGGCCCGTACCACTTGTCCTCGGACTGCTCGTATTTCAGCTGCGGATCGTAGGAGCGCAATACGGCGTATTTCGGAAAAGTCCGGAAATTGTCGAGGGCATCGTACACGTGACGGATGTCCTTGCTGACCGTGATCGATCGCTCGATGTGTCCGGACGAAGGCAGGGCGACGCCCACGATCAGGGCCAGGATGACCACGATGATCAGGGCGGTGATGATTTCTAACAGACGCGTCATTCGAGCAGTCTCCGAGCCTTTGATTCTGGCGCACCACGGCCACTTCCGGCCCGGGCACCCCCATGGTTGTGGTGCCTGCGGAGTTCGCCCCTGGAAGACACCGAAGGGTCTGATGGTACTGGTTCCATCGCCATCGGGCTAGTGGGGATACGCAATGCCCCGGAGGCGGCCGGAACGGGCGGCAGATCAGACGATGCCCAGCTCCAGCGCCTTCAGCACGGCACGCGTGCGGTCACGTACCCCGAGCTTGGAGAGGATGTTGGAAACGTGGTTTTTCACCGTGCCTTCGGCCACGTGCAGCGAATTGGCGATTTCCTTGTTGCTGTAGCCGCCGGCCAGCAGGCGCAGGATCTCGGTCTCGCGTCCGGTCAGCGGATCGGGCTGCTCCAGGCTGGTGAACTCGTTCTGGATGCGGTCGACGCCGGCCAGCAGGCGCTGGGTGACCGCCGGCGCCACCAGCGAACCGCCCCCGGCCACGGTGCGCACCGCTTCCACCAGCTGCTCCAGCGACACGTCCTTGAGCAGGTAGCCGCGCGCGCCGGCCTTGAGCCCGGCCAGCACCAGCTGGTCGTCGTCGAAGGTGGTCAGGATGACCGTCGGCGGCAGGACACCGCGCAGGCTCAGCGCCTGCAGCACCTCGATGCCGCTCATCCCGGGCATGCGCAGGTCCAGCAGCATCACGTCCGGCTTCAGTTCCGGCACCGTGGCCACGGCCTGGGTGCCGTCGGCGCATTCGGCCACCACGCTGATGTCGTCGGCCAGGTCCAGCAGGGAACGGATGCCCTGCCGCACGATGGTCTGGTCGTCCACAAGACAGACTGAAATCATGGCTTCTCCCCGTCGTTTTCCGGTTCGTTTTTCAGGCCTGCCGGGCGCGTGCCGACAGGGAAGCGGGTTCATGGGCATCGGCGGCAAAACCGACTTCCGGCGCCAGCGGCAGCCAGGCCTCCAGCACGAAGCCGCGTTGCTGGCCGGTGACGACCTCCAGCCGCCCGCCGAATTCGGCCAGGCGCTCGCGCATGCCCGAAAGCCCGTTGCCCGGGCGCAACTGGGCGGCCCCGCGCCCGTCGTCGCGCGCCACCATGTGCAGTTCGTTGCCGGCCACGCGCTCGAAGCGCAGCCACAGGTGGCGCGCCTGCGCATGGCGCACGGCGTTGGTCACGATTTCCTGCACGCAGCGCAGCAGCACCTGGGCCCGGCGCGGATCCTCCACGGCGAAGCGCGGCGGCAGTTCCAGGTGCACGGAAAGCGCCGGCACGCCCTCGATCAGGCCGTTCAGCGCCTGGGTCAGGTCCAGCGCGTCGTCCTGGCGCATCTCGCTGACCACTTCGCGCACGTCGGCCAGCAGATGCTTGGCCGTGGCCTGGGCCTTGCGCACGTGGCCGGCCGCCGGCTCGCTGGCCAGGTGGCTGGCCACCTCCAGGTTCAGCGTCAGCGCGGTCAGGTGGTGGCCGACCAGGTCGTGCAGCTCGCGCGCGATGCGGATGCGCTCGGCGATGCGGCTGGATTCGGCCAGCAGCGCCCGGGTGGCGCGCAGTTCGGAATTGAGCTGGCGCTGGCGCTCGCGCTCCTCGGCCTGCTGGCTGGCGATCATCGAGGTGACGAACATCAGCGCCGACAGGCCGAGATAAAGCGCCGCCTGCAGCAGCGCCGTGCCCAGCCCGTATTCCGGAAAACTGACCAGCACCGGAATCAGGGCCAGGTTCTGGAAGATCATCCAGGCCAGGCCCAGCCACAGCGGCAGCAGCCACGGCAGCACTACCGAGATCACCACCATCAGCAGCGCCGACAGGCCGCTGTGGCTGTACCAGCCGATCGCCAGCGCCGCGCTGGTGACCACGGTCAGGCCCAGCAGCTTGAGTGCCCAGTAGCGCCGCGATCCCAGACGGTGGGTCAGCAGCCAGTACACCAGGCCGAACACCACGTAGCAGATCGACCACAGCAGCAGCGCCGGGCTGGAACGGTCCAGCTCGGTCAGGCGTTCCACCGCCCAGTTGGTCACCAGCGGCACGCCCACGCACAGGTAGGCGAAAAACGCCGCGTAACGCAGCAGGCGGACATGCGTGAAATAGGGACGACCCATGGTCTTGCATCATAGGCGCACGCCGCGCCCGCGCAACCCACCGAAGTCATGGGTCGGCATAGGTCACAAGTCCTGCCCGGCATTCTGCACGTTCATGAACGTGCAGGCTCTTTCGGCACCCGGATGCCCCCTCCGCCAACGCCGATTTAACCGGTCCGCGCATCGCGCATGGCATAATGGACGGCAGCAAGCGACTGCCTTCGCGGCAGCCCCGCCCCCACGAAAAAACGGAGTACAAACGAATGGTTCTGGCCATCCGTGACGTGCTTGAGCACGACCTGGATGCCGTTCTCGCGTTGAACAATGCCGCGGAAGGCGGCATTTCGCCCATGGACAGCACCCAGTTGCAGCATTTCTACCAGAATGCCGATTATTTCCGCGTCGCCGAGGTCGACGGCCACATGGCCGGCTTCCTGATCGCCCTGCGCGAAAGCGCCGACGGCAACGGCGCCAACTTCCGCTGGTTCAAGCAGCGCTACAAGCGCTTCGTCTACATCGACCGCATCGTCGTGGCCAGCAACTACCGTCGCCACGGCCTCGGCCGCGTGTTCTACTCGGACGTGCAGAGCTTCGCCGAGCCGCGCGCGCCGATGCTCACCTGCGCCGTGGACCTGGAACCGCGCGACGACGTGGCCGTGCTTTTCCACGGCACCTACGGCTTCAACGAAGTCGGCCAGCAGGCGCTGCCCGACGGCCGGCGCCGCGTCGGCCTGCTGAGCAAGGACCTGGAAAGCCACGCCTTCGTGCGCAAGCACTACGGCGACGAGGCCGGGCTGCCCGACCTGCCCTGGCTGGCGGGGCGCCTGCCGATGCCGCCCTCCCCGACCCACCTGACCGACAGCCGGTGCGCATGAACACCGCGTTGTCCAGCGGTGAATCCCCCTGCGACGTGCGTTTCGGCCAGGTGGGCCTGGCCTGCGTGCGCGTGCGCCAGGCCGACCCGGCGGCCCTGTGCGAGGACCTGGAGCGGCGCGTGCATGCCGCCCCGCAGATGTTCACGCGCACGGCCGTGGTGCTGGACCTGAGCCACCTGTCCGCGCTGCCCGACGACGGCACCGTCGATGCCCTGCTCGAAGCGGTGCGCACCGCCGGCATGCTGCCGGTCGGCCTGGCCTACGGCGACAGCCGGACCGACGCCCTGGCCCAGCGCATGGGCCTGCCGGTCATCGCGCGCTTCCGCGAGGCTTTCGAGCGCGCCGGCATTTCCGGCGGCACAAGCGCGCCGTCGCCGTCGCCCGCCGCGCCCGCGCAGGAACCGCCTCCCGCCGTCGCCACGACCGGCCAGCAGCACACCGGCAACGTGCGTTCCGGGCAGCAGGTCTACGCGCGCGACCGCGACCTGGTCATCACCGCCACGGTCGCCAACGGCGCCGAAGTCATCGCCGACGGCTCCATCCACGTCTACGGCACCCTGCGCGGACGCGCCCTGGCCGGCGCCCAGGGCGACGAGGACACGCGCATTTTCTGTACCGACTTCCGGCCCGAGCTGGTTTCCATCGCCGGGCACTACCGCGTCTTCGAGGAAATTCCCCGCCAATTCGAAGGCCGGGCCGTGCAATGCCGGCTGGAAGGTGAAAAACTGCTGATCGAAAAACTGTAATCCCGCATCGCGTCACCCAGGCAAAGCACCCAACACAGGGCAACCACAGTCATTCGGAGATTCACCTTGGCAGAGATCATCGTTGTTACCTCCGGCAAGGGTGGGGTCGGCAAGACCACCACCAGCGCGTCATTGGCCACGGGCCTGGCGCAGGCCGGGAAAAAAGTCGCCGTCATCGATTTCGACGTCGGTCTGCGCAACCTCGACCTGATCATGGGTTGCGAACGCCGCGTCGTGTACGACTTCGTCAACGTCATCAACGGCGAAGCCACCATCAAGCAGGCACTGATCAAGGACAAGCGCCTGGAAAACCTCTACGTGCTGGCCGCCAGCCAGACCCGCGACAAGGACGCGCTGACCCAGGAAGGCGTCGAGAAAGTGCTCGACGAGCTGGCCGAAGACGGCTTCGACTACATCGTCTGCGACTCGCCCGCCGGCATCGAGAAAGGCGCGCACCTGGCCATGTACCTGGCCGACCACGCCGTGGTCGTGGTCAACCCGGAAGTGTCCTCGGTGCGCGACTCGGACCGCATCCTCGGCCTGCTGGCCAGCAAGACCCGGCGCGCCGAACGCGGCGACGGCGAGGTCAAGCAGCACCTGCTGCTGACCCGCTACAACCCGGCCCGCGTGGCCGCCGGCGAAATGCTCAGCGTCGGCGACGTGGAGGAGATCCTGGGCATCAAGGTGGTCGGCGTCATCCCCGAATCCGAACAGGTGCTGGCCGCCTCCAACGCCGGCGTGCCGGTCATCCTGGACAACGAGGCCCATGCCGGCCACGCCTACAGCGACGCCGTGGCGCGGCTGCTCGGCGAGGAACGTGCCCTGCGGTTTCTCGATGCCCCCCGCAAGGGCATCTTCAAGCGCATGTTCGGAGGTTGATCCATGGGCATCCTCGATTTTCTCCGCGCCAAGCCGCACAACACCGCCAACATCGCCCGCGAGCGCCTGCGCATCATCGTCGCGCAGGAACGCGGCACCCGCGGCGGTCCCGACTACCTGCCCCTGCTCCGCGGCGAACTGCTGGAAGTGATCCGCAAGTACGTGCACGTCGACCCCGACGCCGTGCAGATCAACGTCGAGAACGAGGGCGGCCAGGAACTGCTGGAACTGTCGGTCGCCCTGCCCGAGAACGAGGCCGGGGAAGCCGCCAGCAAGAGCGGAACCTGAGCCCGGCCATGCACGCCGGCAACGGCGCCGCTTCGGTCCTGCGCCTGTCGGACATCGGCTTCGACGCGCCGGCCGCGTTGCTGGCAGGCCACGGCCTGGCCCTGCACCGGGTCGCCGACGGCGCGCCCATCCCGGGCAGCTACTGGGGCGAGCCGGAGGCCGGCGTCATTGCCGCAAACGTGTACGCGCGCGCCGACACGCCGGTGCATTCGATGCTGCACGAGGCCTGCCACCTGATCGTCCTGCCGCCCGAACGGCGCGCGGCCGTGCACACCGACGCCACCGACTCCACCGAGGAAGAGGACGCCACCTGCTACCTGCAGATCGTCCTCGCCGACGCCCTGCCCGGCGTCGGCCGCCAGCGCCTGATGGCCGACATGGATGCCTGGGGCTACAGCTTCCGTCTGGGCTCGACGCAAGCCTGGTTCGAGCACGATGCCGCCGACGCCCGCCAGTGGCTGCTGCAACACGAGCTGCTGCCCCGTGACCTGACGCGATATTACGGGTAGGGCGGGCACTGCCCGCCGAATGAACCCGGGCTTGCACGAACCATTCATGGCGGGCACTGCCCGCCCTGCCCATTTTTCAAGCTCCCCGTGATCCGACGACGGTTTGCGGATTCCCCGCATGCCGACGGCGGTTTTCCTGTATTCTCGCCCACAGGGAGATGGCATGCCTCCCGCCCTCCGGGGCAAACCGCCCGCGCGGCAAGGCGATACCGCCGCCCGGACTGATGATGCCTGCACCACCGGTTTCCGGAGGCGCAGGCGCGTGCCTGGTCCTCCTGGCCATCTTGCACCGTTCGTCAGGAGGCATCGCATGGGTTTGACCGCTTTGTTCGCCGTGGGCGTGGGCGCCGCACTGGGCGCCTGGCTGCGCTGGCTGCTGGGCATGCTGATGAATCCGCTGTTCCCCACGCTGCCGCTGGGCACGCTGGCCGCCAACCTGCTCGGCGGCTTTCTCATGGGCCTCGCGCTGGGTGCCTTCGCCCATTACCAGAGCCTGTCGCCGGAATGGCGGCTGTTCATCACCACCGGTTTTCTCGGTGGACTGACCACGTTTTCCACGTTTTCCGGCGAGGCCGTGACTTTGCTGCTGCGCCAGCAATACGCCTGGTTCGCGGCCCATGTCGGCGTGCACGTGGCCGGCACCCTGGCCGCCACCCTGGTCGGCTTCGCCCTGATCCGCTCCCTGCTTCGCGCCTGATTGGAGGTTCCGATGACCCTATCCAGTACCCCTGTCCGCCACGGCGTGAGCCTGCGCTTTTTCATGCATGCCGATGCCCGCCATGACGGCATGCTCCTGTCCGAGTGGCTGCTCGAACAAGCCAGGCGCGAGCGCGTGGCCGGCGGTTCGGTATTTCGCGCCACGGCCGGTTTCGGCCGTCACGGCGTATTGCACGAAGAAGCCTTTTTCGAACTGGCCGGCAAACTGCCGGTGGTGGTGGAATTCGTGCTTGACGAGAACGAGGCCGCGCGCCTGCTCGATCTGGCCAGGGCGGCCGACGTCGAACTGGTCTTCACGCGCACGGCCATCCAGTACGGCGTATTGGGAAAGCCCTGATTGAACCCTCCATGGCGGGCAATGCCCGCCCTGCCCGGTTCTGTTGACAGGATCGCCTCCCATGCGCGATGGCGCGCGGTCTCATCATGCCTTGGGGCCATCGCGCATGAGATGCGCTCCTGCACGAGGAAAGCAGCTCCCGGAATTCATGGGTCATGGGCTTCCCGGAACAACCCGGTTGAATCCGCGCATGCATGAGCGGCTCCAATCCCGATATGATCACAGGCTGACCCTGTGCGGGGACGACAGGACACCCGATCCATCAACCGACGGCCCTGGGCTGCCACACGAGGAGGTATCGTGAGTCAGGATTCGCTGAAGGCACGCGCTGAAGAACTGCTGGCGCACGCCGGCGTCCGCATCGACGGCGACGCACCCACCGACATCCAGGTACATGACGAGCACCTGTATTCGCGCGTGTTCGCGCACGGCTCGCTGGGCCTGGGCGAGGCCTACATGGACGGCTGGTGGGACGCCGACGACCTGCCCGGGTTCTTCACCCGCGTGCTCGGTTCGCACATGGACGAGAAAATGCGCAACCTGGGCACGCTGGTCGCGCACCTGAAGGCCAAGTACATCAACGAACAGCGCGGCAAGCACGCCTTCGAGATCGGCAAGGCCCACTACGACACCGGCAACGACCTGTTCGCCGCCATGCTCGGCAAGCGCCTGGTGTACTCGTGCGGCTACTGGGCCCAGGCCGACAACCTCGACGACGCGCAGGAAGCCAAGCTCGACCTGATCTGCCGCAAGCTTCGGCTCCAGCCCGGCCAGAAGATCCTGGACATCGGCTGCGGCTGGGGCGAGGCGCTGAAATTCGCCGCCGAACGCTACGGCGTCGAGGGCGTGGGCATCACGGTTTCCGAGGAACAGGCGAAGTTCGCGCGCGAATTGTGCAAGGGCCTGCCGATCGAGATCCGCCTGCAGGACTACCACGAGCTCGACGAGACCTTCGACGCGATCTACTCCATCGGCATGTTCGAACACGTCGGCGGCAAGAACTACCGCAGTTACTTCGAAGTGGTGCGGCGCTGCCTGAAGGAAGACGGCCTGTCGGTGCTGCACTGCATCGGCAGCAACGGCACGCCGGCGCAGCCCGATCCGTGGATCGAGAAATACATCTTTCCCAACTCCATGATCCCGGCGGCCAGCCAGGTCACGGCGGCGCTGGAAAACCTGTTCGTGGTCGAGGACTGGCACAACTTCGGCGCCGACTACGACCGCACGCTGTCGGCCTGGATGGCCAACTTCGACGCCGCCTGGCCGGAGCTTTCCAGGACCTACGACGAACGCTTCCGCCGCATGTGGCATTTCTACCTGGCCTGCTCGGCGGCCATTTTCCGCTGCCGCCGCGACCAGTTGTGGCAGCTCACCCTCAGTCCCGACGGCGTGCCCGGCGGCTATCGCGTGCCGCGATGAGGAAAACCATGTCCGCACCCATGTTCCGCCGCCTGCTGCAACGCGCCGGGCTGCTGCTCGCGCTGTGCCTGGCCGTCAGCACGCCCGCCCTTGCCGCCCACCCGGCCCTGTGGACAGCCCGCGACACCGACACCACCGTGTACCTGTTCGGCACCGTGCACCTCATGCCCGACGATGCCGACTGGCATTTCCCCGCGCTGGACAGGGCGCTCGACGACAGCAAGGTGCTGTACGTGGAAGTCGCCAACACCAACAAGGCCCTGATGACGGCGTTGACGCTGCAATACGGCATCGACTTCGACCACCCGCTGTCGGACAAGCTCGATCCCGCCGAAAACGCGCTGCTCAAGCAGGCCGCGCAGCAAACCGCGTTGCCCGGCGGCCTGGCCACCCTGCAGCGCATGAAACCCTGGCTGGCCGCCCTGACGATCTCGGTGGCGCCGCTGCTCAAGGCCGGCCTCGATCCCGAGCACGGCGTGGACAAGCTGCTCGAGGCGCGCATGGAAAAGGCCGGCAAGCCGGTCGAGGGCCTGGAAACCGCCAAACAGCAGATCCTCTTTCTCGCCGACCTGCCCGAGCCGGTGCAACTCGACTACCTGCGCTCGACCCTGCACGACTATTCGCACGCCCTGACCCAGCTGAGAAACATCATCGAGGCGTGGAAACAGGGTGACGTGGCGGCACTGGCGAAAAACAGCATCGACAAGATGGCCGACAAATCGCCGACCCTGTACCGGCGCCTGCTGGTCACTCGCAACCGCACCTGGGCGCACAAGATCGCCGCCATGATGGGCGCCACGACCGGCACCATCTTCATCGCCGTTGGCGCCGGCCATCTGGCCGGGCCCGACAGCGTGCAGGTGCAGCTGCGGAAGCTGGGCATCGCCACGACGCGGGTGCACGATGCATCGCCCGCGCGGAACATCCCGAACAAGGCATCCCCCTCCCACACGACCCCATGAACATCCAGAGCAACTACGAACAGATCCCCCTGCGCGAATACGCCGAACGCGCCTACCTCGACTACTCCATGTACGTGGTGCTGGACCGCGCCCTGCCCTTCGTCGGCGACGGCCTCAAGCCGGTGCAGCGGCGCATCATCTACGCCATGAGCGAACTGGGCCTGGCCGCCGGCGCCAAGCCCAAGAAATCGGCGCGCACCGTCGGCGACGTCATCGGCAAATACCATCCGCACGGCGACAGCGCCTGCTACGAGGCCATGGTGCTGATGGCGCAGCCGTTCTCGTGGCGCTATCCGCTGGTCGACGGCCAGGGCAACTTCGGCTCGCCGGACGATCCCAAGAGCTTTGCGGCGATGCGCTACACCGAATCCAAGCTGCGCCCGATCGCCGACGTGCTGCTGGGCGAGCTGGCACACGGCACCGTGGACTGGGTGCCCAACTTCGACGGCACCCTGAAGGAGCCGAGCTGGATGCCGGCGCGCCTGCCGCACGTGCTGCTCAACGGCTCCATGGGCATCGCCGTGGGCATGGCCACCGACATCCCGCCGCACAACCTGCGCGAGGTCGCCACCGCCTGCATCCGCCTGCTCGACGAACCCAAGGCCAGCGTCGCCGACCTCGTCGAGCACGTGCAGGGCCCGGACTATCCCACCGCCGCCGAGATCATCACGCCGCGCAAGGACATCCTCGCCCTGTACGAAAACGGCACCGGCTCGATCCGCGCGCGCGCCGTCTACAGCGAGGAAAAGAACGGCAACGTGGTGGTCACGGCGCTGCCGCACCAGGTCAGCCCGTCCAAGGTGATCGAGCAGATCGCCGCGCAGATGCGCGCCAGGAAACTGCCGATGCTGGACGACCTGCGCGACGAGTCCGACCACGAGAACCCGATCCGCCTGGTGCTGGTGCCGCGCTCCAACCGCGTCGACGTCGAGCAGATGATGCAGCACCTGTTCGCCACCACGGACCTGGAAAAGAGCTTCCGCGTCAACCTCAACATGATCGGCCTGGACGGCCGCCCGCAGGTCAAGAACCTCAAGGCCATCCTTTCCGAATGGCTGAAGTTCCGCATCGACACCGTCACCCGACGGCTCGAACATCGCCTGGACAAGGTCGAAAAACGCCTGCACCTGCTTGAAGGCCTGCGCATCGCGTTCCTCAACATCGACGAAGTGATCCGCATCGTGCGCCACGAAGACGAGCCCAGGCCCGTCCTCATGCAGCGCTTCAAGCTTTCCGAGGTCCAGGCCGACTACATCCTCGAAACCAAACTGCGGCAACTGGCGCGCCTGGAAGAGATGAAGATCAACGCCGAGCGCGACCAGCTGGAGGAAGAGCGCGCGCGCATCAACGTGCTGCTGAAATCCAGGGCCAAGCTCAAGACCCTGATCAAGAGCGAGATCCGCGCCGACGCCGAGAAATACGGCGACGAGCGCCGCTCGCCGCTGGTCGAGCGCGACTCCGCGCAGGCGCTGGACGAAAGCGCGCTGGTCGCCTCCGAGCCGGTCACCGTGGTGCTGTCCGCCAAGGGCTGGGTGCGTGCGGCCAAGGGCCACGACGTCGACCCGGCCGGCCTCAACTACCGCGGCGACGACGCCCTCGGTGCCTGGGCGCGCGGGCGTACCAACCAGCAGATCGCCTTCATCGACTCCACCGGCCGCAGCTACTCCACGCCGGCGCACACCCTGCCCTCGGCGCGCGGCAACGGCGAACCGCTGACCGGACGCTTCAGCCCGCCCG